>JBARZF010000253.1:0-7284 GCA_049649675.1 Rivularia sp. (in: cyanobacteria)
TCAATTCCTTCTTAATTTATAATATTTCAGGTACAATTCGATGCATAAGCCGTTAGGGTTTAACCCTATTTAATTAGAAATCATATTTATAGCTAAATAATAATTTAAAAATGAGCGCTGAAATTAATCCAGGAACTCTAATCAATAATCGTTATTTAATTCAGAAAACTCTGGGAAGAGGTGGGTTTGGCAGAACTTATTTAGCTTTGGATAATCAGCGTTTTAACGAACCCTGCGTTCTCAAAGAGTTCTTGCCGGATACCCAAAACGAGGGCGTTATTAAAAAATCAAAAGAATTATTTGAACGGGAAGCAAAAGTTCTATATCAAATCAAACATCAACAAATTCCTGAGTTTTTGGCTTTGTTGACTCACAACCAACAACTGTTTATTGTTCAGGAGTATATTAACGGCAAAACTTATTTACAAATATTAGATGAGCGTCTTATTAAGACTCGTAAGCCATTTTCGGAAGCTGAAGTTAGAACATGGCTTTTGGATATGCTGCCAGTTTTAGAATATATTCATGGTTGTAAGATAATTCACCGCGATATTTCGTTAGAAAATGTCATGCTTGCTAACAATCGATCGAAACCCATATTGATTGATTTTGGAGTGGTGAAAGAGAAGTTTACCCAACTATTTTTAAATAATTCCTCGTCACAATCTTTTAGGCAAGCTTCGGTAGTAGGAAAAATTGGTTATTCACCACCGGAGCAATTACGTTTAGGACATTGTTATCCTTCAAGCGATATGTACGCACTTACTGTTAGTGCGCTGATTCTTTTGACTGGAAAAATGCCGCATTTATTAATAGATGATTCTTTAAACTGGAACTGGCAATCTCATGTAAATGTTAGTAACTCTTTAGCTGGCATTCTTAATAAAATGTTGGCAGCAGTACCCAGCGAACGCTATCAATCGGCAACAGAAGTAATAGCAGAGCTTGGGAATAATAAAAGTGTCAACACTAATATTAACCAGACAGTTACTAATAATAACTTGAAGCCAAAAATGTCATTAGGTGGCATTATTTCAAGTATTTTACCGAGAAGAACAATTAATAATGAGCAGCAGAATGCGAATAATGAGAATCATTTTGAACAACTCGGACAAACACCAGTTTCTCAAAATCCCCAATTTGTAGATTATTGTCGATCGCAACTTACTAGTTTTGTGGGACCTTTAGCTAGTATTATGATGGAGCAAACTTTGTCAGAAAACCCCGATATGGTGTCCAAAGATTTTGTAGAAGTTTTAGCTCAAAAAATTCCAGATACACAACGAGCAGAAAGTTTTAGAAGTAAGATCAAACTTCTCAAAGAATATAAAACAGAACAACCATCAAAGCTAACTCAATCGGTTTCAAGTTTGACAACCACCCCTGCAATTAGTCACCCAGATTTTCTAGATTATTGTCGTAGAGAATTTAGCAGTTTTGTGGGGCCTTTTGCTAGTATCGTAATTAGAGATACTTTAGAAGAAAATCCAGATTTGACTCCAAAGCAACTTGTAGAAAGATTAATGACTGGAATTCCTAATCGCAAAAGAGCAAAGGAATTTGAAGAACGGATTCTTAAAGATTGAGAGTAATTGATTTCACTCATGATTTGTAAGATGCAGGAACGTAAAATGGGATGCAAATAAGGTGATTTAGAACAACCCGGTTTTTGACAAAATTGGAAACTTATCCTATTAATAAGATAAGGATTAAGCTATTGTATTATCATATTGTTATATTAGTAAGCATAATTTAAATCTAAATAATCCACAAAAGTGAAAAATCAAGAGTCTAAAATTGTCATTGAGCATCTGATTAAAATTTATGGAGAGAAACCCAATGCAGCTCTTAAACTGTTTCGCTCCGGTGGAACTAGGGATTCTATTTTAAAGGAAACAGGTAATGTTTTAGGGATTGCCGATGTATCTATATCGATTAATCAAGGTGAATTATTTGTCATCATGGGATTATCTGGCTCCGGTAAATCTACTTTAGCTCGCTGTATCAATCGTCTCATAAATCCTACTAGCGGTCATATTTTTATAGATGGCGAAGACGTTGCCCATGTTGATGAGAAACGAATGCGAGAAATTCGCCTCACGAAAGTGTCCATGGTGTTTCAGAAATTTGGTTTGCTTCCCCACAAAACAGTGGTTGAAAATGTCGCGTATGGTTTGAAAGTGAAGGGGATAGACAAAGACAAACGCCGTCAAAAAGCCCTGGAAACTTTAGAAGCAGTGAGTTTAGCAAAATGGGCAGATTATTTACCATCGTCTCTTAGTGGTGGAATGCAGCAAAGGGTAGGTTTAGCCCGCGCTTTAGCTACAGATGCAGATATTTTACTGATGGATGAAGCATTTAGCGCCCTCGATCCCTTGATTCGCCGGGAAATGCAAGATGAATTGCTACGATTGCAAAAAGAACTACACAAAACTATTGTATTTATTAGTCATGATATTCAAGAAGCATTAAAAATTGGCGATCGCATTGCGGTGATGAAAGGTGGTGCAATTGTGCAAATTGGCACCCCGTCAGAAATTATCACCAAACCCGCTGATGACTATATCCGCGCCTTTACCGAAGATGTTAACCGCGCTCAAGTACTCACCACTGGATCGATTGTTGGTGAAACTAAATATGTGATTCTCGGTGAAGATTCACCAAATGTAGCGCTAGAGAAAATGTCAGAACATCTTCTCGAACATATGTGCGTTGTTGATAGCCACGGAAAACCTGTGGGTATGGTAAATAAACAAAATCTGGAATCAGCGATCGAACAGGAAAAAGAAAGTATCTCCCAAGTAATGCAAACTGACTTTCCCATAGTCTTGGCTGAGTGTAACCTAGAAGATACTTTTCCTCTTTACCAACAAGGATTACCTTTGGCTGTAGTTGATAGTAAAGGTAAATTTAAAGGGTTGATAGAAATGGCGAATGTTCTTGCTAGTATTAGCAATTCAGATAATTAGAAGCTTGCTATTTTTTTGAGAATCACCAAATCGTGATTGCAGCTTTTTAAGACACCAAGTCTAGTTTTCCAGACTTCCTCCAAAACATTTTGGGCACAGTATTCTTTGATTTTATTGTAGTAATAATCATCGTCTTCTACTCGGAAACCAATCAGCATTAAACCACTCGGCTTCAAAATCCGAATTAATTCTTCAAAAGAATTGAGGGGTACTTGCTTTCTAGTAAATACACCGCACGATACCCAAGCATCAAAAGAATTGTCTGCAAAATCAAGTTTCTTTCCTAATTCTCCCAAAGATAAATCTTGATAAATCTTTAGCTTTTCTGCAACAACTAAAGATTGTTCGCTAAAATCCATCCCATACAAATTTTGGAAATCGTATGAACTTAATTCTTTAGCCAATAAGCCTGTTCCGCAACCAACATCTAATATTTTATCGTCACTTTTCAAGTACGAAGTTAGCGTATACCCAACATGATTCAGCAGAATTTTCCAACCGTTATTATGGTGTTCCTCATCATAAAATGATACCCATTGGTCGTATTTAGAGAGAACTTGCTCTACTACCCCTTGGAAATCAGAACTAAATCCTTCCTTGTAATCTATCTTATTCTCTGAAGATACAATTTTGTAAACAACATCCTTAATGATATAACCTATCAAGTTAATATCATCTCGATCAAATGACAAAGATAACCTTAAATCGCAAGCAAAAGAAATCACGTCTTCTGTTTTTTCCAAACTTGGCACATCTTCAAATGAGTATTCCCAATTCTTAAAGTAACGAGCATTATCCATTCTGCCAAAAATCTGCATTTTCACTCCTCTTTCCGCAGTTTGCTGGAGAAATTTCTCTGCTTGTTGTGGGGTGAAATTTATCAAATTAAATTGGATACTATCGGTTACACGTCTGACTTCTTCCAGTTGTGATGGTACAGAGATATTGTCAACGGTAGATAAGACATTTACTAATTGATTATATCTTTGGTCATATTGAGATATTTTCCCTTCCAGAGTGGGAATTTGTGGCCTAAGTACCGCCGCAGTCAAATTATTCATTCTTAAGCTAAAATTGGGTACTTGCGGCTTGAGAGACTCAAATAAATCATCATCAAAAGGTCGTGAAATATGCTTTTTGTACAACTGTTCATAACAACCTGCTGCCAAAATACAATAAGCCGCGACTTTTTCATCATCGGTAGCGACAAAGCCCCCTTCACCGGAATTCATTAACTTGTAACTTTGAGAACTGAAACAGGAAATCTGCCCATGATGACCAACAAGTTTGTATTTACCTAACTTGTCATCATACCATTTTGCCCCTAAACTATGGGCACAATCCTCTATTAAATAAATTCCTGCTCTGTCACATATCTCCCCAATCGCATCTATATCCGAGATGTGTCCTCGCATATGAGAAAGAACAAAAAATTTGACATCGGGATTTTCTTGTATTTTGCGTTCTAAATCCTCTAAATCTATCAAATACTGATGATTACATTCCACATAAATGGGAATTCCTCCTGCATGGACAATGCTACTGGGAACCGCTGTAAACGTAAATGCATTGGTCAACACTTTGTCTTGAAATTCAACTCCAGCCGCCTTGAGGCTTAAAAAAAGCGCACTACCACAAGAATTAACGGCGATCGCGTATTTATGTCCCGTGTAGCCACTAAATTCACGTTCTAACTGAGCTACTTCATCAGCTAATTCACCATCCAAAACTCTTTTGTCGCTATCTTCTTCAAATTCTGAATTAAAATTATAACGGTATAATCTTCCTGTCTCCATGAGTTTAACGGCTCGTTCAATCCCAGCTTGAGGAATTGAATCGGGTGTTTTCAAATCTTTTTGAAATCTCATGTTACTGATTCATTTACTGTTTTGCTACCACAGGATATCATGAATCGAGATTTATTCTCCCAGCGAATTTTTATTAATCCACAATTTATTTTAAAATATCAAATTGTTTATTGCAAAAAAAAGCGGGTTTTCTATTTTCGATATTTATGTTTGTCTCACAAAAATCAAAAAAATATAACTGAAAAATCAAATTCTGAAGAATATTATTAATTGTGTTAACTTATAAAGCAATCTAAAATAAATAAATAAATAAATAAATAAAAAATCTCACTTTTCAAATCAAAAACGTTCACTTAAAAAAGGAAACACGCGGATTGTGTTCATATTCCCAAACTTCTTATCTGACTTCATAGCTACTAGTCAAGGAGGCTTAGATAGAATTCTCAACCCCTTTGAGATTTATACCATACCCCTCGAAAATTGGATTAGTTCCGGGGTTAACTACATAGTCGATAACTATCGTCCTTTTTTCCAAAGTATTCGCCTTCCGATTAGTTTCACTCTAGAAAGCATACAATGGTTATTCCTGGCTATTCCGCCGTTAATTTTCATAATATTAGTTGGTTTGGTTGCTTGGCAACTTGCGGGAGGTAAAATTGCGACTTATAGTGTTATTGCCCTATCTTTGATTGGCTTTTTTGGCGCTTGGGAAGAAGCAGTAGTTTCCCTATCCATGGTGCTAACTGCTGTGGTTTTCTGCATGGTAGTTGGTATTACAATTGGCATTCTCAGCGCTAGTAATGAGCGAGTGGAGAAATGGCTGCGGCCAGTGCTGGATGCCATGCAAACCCTACCTTCATTTGTCTACCTTGTCCCCGTGGTGATGTTGTTTGGTATTGGGGAAGTGTCAGGAGTAATTGCCACCTTTGTATTCGCCGTACCTCCGTTAATCAGGCTTACTATTTTAGGAATTCACCAAGTATCCGAAGAAGTAGTCGAAGCAGCCACCGCCTTTGGTTCCACCCCCAGACAAACATTATGGGAGGTACAAATACCCTTAGCTATGCCCACCATATTAGCAGGGGTTAATCAAGCCATCCTGTTAGCTTTATCTATGTCAGTAATCACCTCCATGATTGGTGTCAAGGGGCTGGGAGGTATGGTATTACGGGGTTTGGGACAATTGAATGTCGGACTTGCATCTGTGGGAGGATTGAGTATTGTTCTAATAGCAGTGATGCTCGATCGCATGACTAATGTTTTTGGTAGCAGCAATCAAGTACCCTGGAAAGAACAAGGTCCCATAGGTTTTTTTGTTTTTGGCTCGAAAGTCAACAAAATTATTGGTATCTTTGGGGTAGGTATTATAACTATTTTACTGGTTGCTTCTATTTTGGGACAGCAAGTTCCCATTGCTTCTACAACATCCACAGGAGAATCTTTGCCCGGTAGGGGTATACGGGTAAAATCTGCCCATGGTAGCTTAATTGAAGAACGATTTCAGACCGAAATTGTTAACATAGGTTTGAGAAAACTTGGTTACAAAACTCCAGAGCCCCAAGAAATTGAATATACCACCATGCACCTAGCTCTAGGACAAGGTGACTTAGATTACACGGGTGTCCATTGGGAAAAAGGTCATCAACCATTCTTTGAAAAAGGTGGTGGTGAAGATAAATTAGAACGATTAGGGGTTATCACTCCCAACCTGTTGCAAGGTTATCAAATTGATAAGAAAACGGCTGACAAGTACAATATTACTAGTATTGCACAACTCAAAGATCCAAAAATAGCCAAACTTTTTGACTCAGATGGGGATGGTAAAGCGAATTTAACCGGGTGTAATTCAGGTTGGGGTTGTCAACTAACCATCGATCATCACCTTAAGGCTTACGGATTAGAAGATACAGTTGAGCACGATCAAGGTACTTACTCAGCGCTGATTGTAAACACTATTGCTCGCTTCAAGCAAGGAAAACCAGTCCTCTATTATACTTGGACTCCTTACTGGATGAGTGCAGTATTAAAACCCGGTAAAGACGTTACTTGGCTTTCTGTTCCTTTTACCGCGCTACCAAAAGAACAGGGAAACTTAACAGAAAAAGATACTTCAGCCCTTGGGATAAATCTCGGATTTGCTGTTGATGATATCCGAATTCTGGCTAACAAGAAGTTTTTACAGGAAAACCCATCTGCCAAGCGTTGGTTTGAACTGGTTCAAATTCCCGTTGACGATATTAATACCCAAAACGAACTTATTAAAGAAGGTGAAAATAAGATAGCAGATATCCGTCGCCATGCCCAAGAGTGGATTAAGAATCATCAAGAAGAGTTTGATGGTTGGATTGAACAAGCAAGAAGTGCTGCCCTATAATGTTTCACTAGACATCTCCGGAAATCAACAAAAACCCCTCTCCAAACCTCTCCCCCACAGGGAGAGAGGCTTAATTTTCCCCCTTCCCTGCTCCGGGAAGGGGGGTAGGGGGCTCGCGGTTTTACCGAAAAGT
>JBARZF010000254.1:0-7576 GCA_049649675.1 Rivularia sp. (in: cyanobacteria)
TACGAGCAAAGAATATCAACTTGATAGAGTGAATATATGAGCCAGTTTTAAATGAGTGCTAAGTGTAATTGCCTGCCACTTGCTTAATGCTTCTTGATTATTTTACCTGTACGGCTAACCACCATAAAATCCTCTGGAAAATACATGAAACTGGCAGATACATTTTCAATGAACAAGAATCAACCTGTTGAGGCACCTTTAATTCTAGTTGTAGATGATAATGAAGATAATTTGGTGTTAATAACTTATATCCTTGAATCTTTAGGTTGCAGATTAATTACTCGGAAAGATGGGGGTGAAACAACAGTAACTTTAGTGAAAGAGCATCATCCCGATTTGATCCTGCTTGATATAGTTTTACCAAAAGTCAGCGGTATCGAAGTTTTGAAATGTTTAAGAGAAGATCCTTTAACTTCTGATGTTCCTGTAATTGCGGTAACAGCTTTGGCTACTGAAGTAAATCGCGAAAATATTATTAAAGCAGGATTTAATAATTATATTATGAAACCTTATTTGATTGAAGAGTTAGAGGAAATGATTAGTCCTTATATTAGTAATAAATTAAATTATTCATCAAATATTACCGTAGGGCAAGATAGTTTTTATTAATTCGCTTTTTGGTATTTATTATGGGCTTATTTATAGTTTCAAAAAAAAACAGGCTTTAAGTAATGTTAATTATTTTTCCATATTTTTCTTTAAATAACCCGCGCAGGCGGGTTTTGCCTGTGTAGCCGTGACATCTAGTCGCCAGGTATGAATAAAATGTTACTTGACTTTCTAATATGCTTGTTGACTAATATTATTCAAATTTTTTGTCTTATTCCCTATCCCCTCTTTTCGACTATTTAACGCCGCATACTAGGAACGAAAAAACCTTAATTATTGTATCCCCGTGGTAATAACAGTGTAAATAAACTACCTTTACCAAGTTCGGAAGAAAACTCGATTTTTCCATTATGTGTTTCTGCAATCCACTTGGATAGATGGAGTCCCAAACCGCTACCAGAACGTTTATTTTTACCGGAACGAAAACGTTCAAATATAGTTTTTTGGTCTTCTTGAGCAATCCCATAACCAGTATCTTCTACGTCTAATTTTACCCAATGTTGAGTTTGATCTGTAAATTCTGATAGACGTATTTCAATTTTACCTTCATCGGTAAACTTAATCGCATTTCCAATTAAATTACTCATAACGCGCCGCAATTCCGATCGATCGCCATTGACTGTACCAGCATCTTCGTTTTCTTCCGAAAAATCAGTTTTAAACACAAGATTTAAATCTCTTTCTTGCGCTAACGGACTTAACTCTTGAACTACTTCCTCAACTATAGAATTCATACTACAGCTTTCAAAATTCATGGTTTTTTTCCCTGCTTCAATACGTGATACTTCTAACAGGGTATTTACCATTTCTAGTAAATTATTATTACTGCGAACCATTGCGGCGATCGCCTTCTTCATTTCTGGTGAAATTTTGCAGAATGTTTCTTGTAAAAAGAGGTTCAACATTCTATCGGCAGCTACCAAAGGGGTTCGTAAATCGTGAGTTAAACGCGATACAAAGTCTTCACGCTGACGAGCCATTTTTTTCTGTGCGTCGATGCTGTGCTTAAGACGCAAAAGACTTCGCACTCTTGCAAGTAACTCATCTGTATCAAAAGGTTTGCGGATAAAATCATCTGCACCTGCATCTAAACCTTCAACAACGCTAGCATCGTCAAAGGCTGTAACTAATAATATTGGGATATAGTTTACATCAGCAATATTACGGATACGCCGGGTCACTTCATAACCATCTATTTCCGGCATCATAACATCTAAAAGTATCAAGCTCGGCGGTAATTCTTTAACTTCTTGTAGTGCTGTTTCACCATCGGTGACTAACTTAACTTCGTATCCTTCGCTTTCTAAAAGTGCCTGCACTAAAAACAGATTGTCAGGAATATCGTCAACCGCTAATATACGATCTTTGATCTGCGAATCTTGAAATGACATAATAATTTTTACAAATATTGACGTTAAAAAGGGTGATAATTCATTTGTTTATATCCAATACTTTTTAAATAAGGATAAACTTTACCGTTGCTGCTTTTTATAATATAGTTCTTACTCGTAATCTCCTTGCTTATTGTCATTCATAAGTATTTTCGATGAAAAATCATGATTTGCTTGGATAATTTTTTTATTTGAAACAGATGATACGTGACGTGGTAATTTTATACGAAAACTAGTACCTTTTCCTAATTCACTTTCAACACTAATTTTACCGTTCATCATATTTACCAAAGCTTTAACTGTAGATAGCCCCAAGCCCGTACCCTCAAATCTACGATTGGTACCTGCTTCAAGTTGCCTGAAAGGCTCAAAAATATATCGTATATTATCGGCAGCAATTCCAATTCCCGTATCTTCAACTGCTAATTCAACAGTATTGACCGAATTTTCGGTTATTTTTACCTGAATACTGCCATTTTGCGTAAATTTAATCGCGTTGGAAATCAACTTGCTTAAAATCTGTCGCACGCGCAGCGAATCATTATATAAAATAGGATTTTGCAAGCTGATATCAACTTTCACGGGCAGTTTTTTTGCTTCTGCTAAAGAATGCATTTGGGCAACCGTCAATTTTACCAGTTTCTCCACATCGAATATTCCTGGTTTTAAATCTAGCTTTCCTGCTTGCAGCTTAGAATAATCTAAAACTTCATTTATCAGGATTAATAAATTCTTCGCATTATTAAGAATACGTTCTACCATATCCTTTTGCTGCTTCGATATTATACCGCACTTTGGACGTAGCAATAATTGAGAAAACCCAATAATTGCATTCATGGGAGTCCGTAATTCGTGAGATATAGTTGCCAAAAATTGCGATTTTAACTGTAATACTTCAGTTAAGTTTAGATTTTGTACTTCTATTTGTTGATTTTGCTTAAAAAGTAATGTATCTTTTTCTTGAACTTGTAGATGAAGCTCGGCTAATTCTGCTTGTATTTGGTAGACTCGCATAGCATTCCGTAGCGCTAAATCTAAAACTTCTGGCGACAATATAGATTTGTAAATATAATCTGTAGCTCCAGCTTTAATAAATGCTTCAGCTTTGCCTTCATCACTTTTTTCAATAAAAACTAATACAGGAACCAGATTTTTAATCTTATGTATTTGTTTTAATAAATTTATCGCTTCATCATTGGATGTACAATTGCCTAAGAATACAAAGTCATAGGAATTATTCTTAAAAGTATTGATAGCTTCTTTACTTTCAACTTGTTGCAGATGTTCTATGCTTTGACTACATTTATTAAAAGCATCACACGCTGTCATCCTATCTACTTCGTCATCTTCAATAATTAAAACCTTTAACTTTCTATCCATTGCTGTTTCGCCTCAATTGCTGCTTAGGCTATCAGATATTACTTAATCTATATCTCTCTTTTTAATTTTCATCCCTCTTGTTTTTATTTCAATTATTATATCTTTAATCTAACTATATTAGATAATTTAATATTGTTATATAATCTCGGTTCTTAACTATACAAAAATTTAAAAATATCTCATAATTAATAGTTCATATGCACTTAATTTAAGATTACTCAATTAGCATATATATTTACTATAAACTTGTTTAAACAGTTTGTTTTGTATTTTTTTATTCAATGTTTATAATAAATAAAGAAATAAACGACTTATTTTTCGGAAACACTTTATTGTTAATTAATCATTATTTTGCTACTTTACGTTGCATCACATTGCCGTACCTGACTATTTTATTTTTGCCTCGCGTATATTACATGACTTAGATAATTATAAAAATTGACGGCAAAGTCTCAGTTTTGTGCCATTAATTTTAAAAAAAAATTTAAATATATATAAAGTCAAATAATAAAATAAGATATTTAAAATAAATAAACTTAAATGTTAAGCATTATACATTTAAGCTAATATATATTGATTTATTTTATGCAAACATATTTTTATTCGTCGTCAGTCTTTAGTATGAATTTATTTAAGATAAAAATAGTTGCATTGTATGACTTATGGCTAACTCTTAACTTAAATAAATCAGGATTTGAGCAAAACCCTTTAAAATAAACTTAAATGTTAGTGTCTTGTCGCTAATTTATCGCCTTATATTCAGAGGGATTGAAATCTTTTAAACTAAAAAAAGATGTAAAAATAATCCCATTTATCAAGTCATTTGGTTCATGAATACCCTACTAACCTGGATTAAAATTAAATTTAGCGATTTATACAAAAATCAACTAATTGCAAACTAATTACAAATAATAAATAATATAGTTAGATAACTTTTATAAAATATAGTAAAATTATAATTTTAATCCCAACATATATCTAATCGCTATATTTTGAACTGTATCTAAGGACTAAATTTTTAGTTTAGGATCGCTTCTATCGATAGATGTATTGTTTGCATCAGAAAATCTATCTTAAGTTTTAGATGCAAATAAGAAAAGCTCTAACCTTAAAGAAGCTTTTTGAGATATATTGAAAAGTAAATAATATGAGCGTAGCGATGAGTGAAATTAGTATTGTTTTAATTGAAGACCATGATTTAACTAGAATGGGGATCAGAGCTGCATTACAGGCAAGCAGCGAATTACAGGTAGTAGGAGAAGCAGCGAATGGTAGCAGAGGGTTGAAAATTTTAGAAAGTATGAAGCCAGATGTAGCACTTGTAGACATTGGCTTACCAGATATTGATGGTATTGAACTTACTCGTAAGTTTAGAGAATATCAAAGTCATACGGGAGATACTTCTACAAAAATCCTCGTTTTAACAATGAATCATACGGATGATACCGTACTTGCAGCTTTCGCAGCGGGGGCTGATTCATATTACATGAAAGATACAAGCATTGATAAGCTAACCGAAGCAATTCATGCAACTTACTCCGGCAACTCTTGGATAGATCCGGCGATCGCCAATGTAGTATTACAGCAGATAAGACAGGAAATCTCCAACAACCAGAAATCCGTACAGACTAAGACAGTAAAAATTGAAGCGCTCTCTTCCGAATACGAGCAAGTTTTAGAAACCTATCCCTTAACCCAAAGAGAATTAGAAATTCTTGAATTAATTGTAGCCGGAAAAAGCAATGGAGAAATTGCCGAGCAGTTGTATATCACAGTTGGTACCGTAAAAACTCACGTTCGCAATATTCTTAACAAACTTTGTGCCGACGATCGCACCCAAGCAGCAGTGAGAGCATTACGTTCGGGATTAGTAGCTTAAAATCAATACATTCACTGTTCAATATTTGTTCGATGTGCGAATAATCCCACTCTTAAATCCTAACTCCTAACCCCTTATGGCAACTTTGCTATAGTGTTGGTTTGCTAAAACCAATATCTACCGAAAACGCGCACAGTGCCCCTAGTTTATAACTATGGGGGTGTAGTGCGCTCGCGACTGAAGTCGCAGTCCTAAAAAACTGAAAGCCAATAAGCTTTTCGTGATATTATAATTTTAGCGGTAAAGCGCACATATAAAAAAGCCTAGTAGGTAAGCGCGGACAGACCCCGATCGGTCACCCTAGGGGCAATAAGCCTAGAATCTTGTACGCCACTTGCTTTATGTCGGGAAACCCGTCCACCGCAGTGGCTCACAAATGTGGGAGTCAAAACAGAAATTGAATAAATCATCTCAAACGCGGTCGGGCAGTCCGTGTACACTTGTGGACGTATCCAAACGGGGAGATTTGAATACTTGTATTTAAGTTTCTTTCTTCGGACGGACGAAGCAAGAATCCCCTAGCCTTTAGGCATGGGGAGTGTCAACATACGCACTTAGTAATGAATTACGAAACCGCTTATCAATTCCTTCTAAACCAAACTATAGCAAGCGAAAAAAACTCAGATGCCTTACTAACCCGAATGCGACAGGGAAAACCGCCGATTCCCGGTCAAATTACCTCAATTTTACTGGCATTAAAAGTAGTATTTGAAGCTCTTAAAGATTCTAATACCCTTGAGAGAGAACTTATTTATGCCTTATATTTGTTAACTATAAAAGCTCAACAATTATTTGCAGCGGGGTTAAAAGCTGGTGTAGATTGGCCTCCAATGCTAAAAGAAGATTTATTAAGAATAGCAAACGCAACTGAAAGTATTTTTTCTGGTGAATGGCATAATGTTCATCAATAGATAGTTGTTGGTAGTTAGTAGTTAGTTGATAGTTGATAGTTGTTAATAAAAACCATTTGCTATTAGTAGTGGGAGCGTCTCGCTCCCTGGTTGTTATAAGCGATCGAGAGGTATGTCCATTAGAACATACAACGAAAATCCCACTACCTTGATGATTACTCAGCAAAATTAATATGATGGATTTGTTGTGAGGAATGCGTCTCCTTGGATTAAGGGCTTAATCCGCCACGCAGAACTTTCTTTCCCACTAACAACTAACAACTAACAACTAACAACTAACGACTAATTAACGATTTCGTAATTCTTCTTCTAACTTATCCAAATCGGATTTAAGAAAAACCGTCATCTGCCCGGTAAAAGCTTTACCATTTTTAGCTTGTGCAACTTCTACCCAATAAGCATAACGCGAACCTACACGTAATTCACCTTTCAAACCTTCTCTAACTGGAGTTTTTGCAAAACGTGCTTCATTAATTGCGCTTTGATTGGGGTATTCATAAATTACCTTGGCTCCCCTAAAATCTTGGTAAACATCTAAGCCATAAATTCTCCGTAAAGACTCCTTCAATCTATCCACACTCATACCGTTTATTGCATCATACATAGAGATGCGCTCGGTGCGACTTTGACTGCGGTTATTGGAAAAAGTTAATCTGCCTGGTGCTGAAACCATCGCTTGGAAACTAAATCTTTGCGCTGCGGTATCGGTTTTCGTCACCAAAAAGCGTTCCCCACTTCGAGGGGTTAACGTCGGATGTGCTTTAATCCAGATTTCCACATCTTCCATAGGTTGTCCAGGTAAAGCCCTTGCCGTACCATGATTCGATATAAAGAATGCTAAAGGTAAAATGAGAATTTGCAATAGAGATTTGTTTAACATTTTTCAGGGCATGAAAGTTTCTATATATAGAATTCCCCTTTTTTTCAATTAATTAACGTTGTGGGTGAGAAATTGGGATATGGGGAAATAGGGAAATAGGGAAATGGGGGAGTATTAATCAGGTTATTTGTTTTCCCTATCATCTATCCAAGGGATCGTAGATAATACTTTTTTTTGTATTCCGGAATAAAGTTTTTTCGCCTATTTTAATTTTTGTAGCGGCTTTCGGAGTTTTGCGAGTTTTTACGAGGTTGTTATATAAGGAAATAAGAGGGCGATGGCAACAAGCTTCCTCCTAACTCCTAACTCCTAACTCCTAACTCCTAACTCCTAACTCCTAACTCCTAACTCCTAACTATTCCCAATGCCCAATTCCCAATTCTTAAACCTTCACAGTGTCAATTATTGTAATCTTTTCGTCCGGGTACTCTTCTTGGAAGTAGTAATTGATATGACGTTCGTTATTGGGTACGACTCCGTTAACTACCTGTCCTAATACATTTTGACCGGATTTTTCTAACATTTC
>JBARZF010000255.1:0-1946 GCA_049649675.1 Rivularia sp. (in: cyanobacteria)
GCTAATTCTGAGGTCATCGTCTCGCCAAAGTGGAAAGGTGTGTTAGTCCCAGCCAGACAAGCATATTCCCATTCTGCTTCGCTAGGAAGACGGTAGTTTCTCTTGGTATATTCAGAAAGTCTTTGACAAAATTCCACTGCATCAAACCAATTTACTTGCTCAACTGGTCGGTTATCTCCTTTAAACCGAGATGGATCGGCTTGTAGTTCGCGCTTTACTTGCTCCAAAGATGCGACAAATTTCCACTGTGCTTGGGTGACTGGGTATTTTCCCATAAAGAATGGGGGAACTGTGACTTGATGTTGCGGACGTTCGTTATCTCTACTACTTTCCTCGGTTTCCGGTGCGCCCATTGTAAAACTACCACCGGGGATTTGTACCATTTCTAATGCTGTTTCATTCCCTTGATTCTCTAAATATTCGCTAAAACCATTAGCTTGCTGACGACGACGATTGATAACTAATTCCGATTTTTTAAGTTCGATGGTAGCGACTTCAAATTCAAAGGGTTGAATGTTAACAGATGATTTTGCTTCATCTTCAATATTCCCATCTTGGATAACAATATTCGCGATTTCAAAATTAAAGTCTTCTAAAGGTGGAAAATCTTCAGGTAGTTGAGTTTCAAGATTAGAAGGTTTTAGTTCTAAATACTCCGCAAAAGCTTTATAATCTCCACCTAAACGATATAAAGTATCAGTAGTAATCTTGGCAAAAGATTTAATGTCAATATCTTGCTTTATTTTTTCTTTCGTTTTTTCATCCCATTCAGTATCGGGAGATAGCAAGGCTGCAAAGTTTTTAATCGAGATACCGGCTTTGCTAGCAATATACTGAGAAACTTCATGCAAAACTTCATCCACATCCGGTGTGGGAACGGATTCGATTAATAAATCCCTAACTCCTTCAACAAAATCATAATTAGGAGAAGCGAGGTGTTTGGGATTGCTTCCTTGCCTCGCAATGACTGTATTTGCGTTGTCCCTGGGTAACTGTGGCTTTAATATACCGCTCATAAATACTTCAGCCACATGAACCTGCATCGATTCTTTTAGTAATGTTTGCTGAATCAGATGAACTACAGGTAAACTGACGGGAACTGTTGCCATTAAACCAGCTAAACGTCTCGCTGTTGGGGATGCAGTGGCTCTAAACCGATTTACTAAGTCTTTTGCGGATAATTTATTATTAGGATTACTAGTATCTTTTGATGATGTCTCCGATGGCTGGGGAATTTTTTCAGACTCAAAGAAAATCCCTGCTGTTTGCGTACTTCCGACTCCCACCACTACCCGTGACCATTGATTTACAGAATCCGGGTCTAGTGTAATTACAGGTAGAGTGATGCCTTTATTTACATCCACTTCTTCCCAAACTGGCAACCCCTCAACTGTAAGTTTTTTGTTCGGAACACCGGGTTCAAGGGCATTTAACAATACTTGATACCCAAAACCCATTGCGGTTCTCGTCCATAACTTTTCGGGGAATAGTTGAGCGATCGCCAAAAGACCGGAATTAGACCACAGCTTTAATATTTTGTAAATGTTATCCCGATACCAAATATCAGAAGTACAATCGCTAACCAACAATATTAAACGTCTACCTGCTGGATCTAATAATTCCTTGGGACTGCGGAAGCGTTGTTTATTTGCCGATTTATTCTGCTGTGGAAAAAGTTTGATTTCACCTGTTTCATCCTCCAAACTCCAAGTAGAAACAGATCGAAAAGCACCTGAGAATTCAATCAATTTTTGAAACTCAGCGATGATTTCTTGCCAAATGACTATGGAAGCAGATTTTTCCACTACCAAAGCCAAATCTAACCATCGTTCGGGTTCTGGCTTGAATACTGGGATCAAAATTCTGTTTTCGGCAAATTGGGTTACAGTTTCTTCTTGATCTAAAATCTTTTTAGTTCGAGAAGATACCTTACGCATCAGCGGACG
>JBARZF010000256.1:0-3260 GCA_049649675.1 Rivularia sp. (in: cyanobacteria)
AGTAATATGACGACGGTTTGGCGACTGGTACTATTATCAGCGGTCTTTATCTATGACTCGTAGCTTTCCAAATCCCGAACGAGCAAGACTTTCAGTTATATTCGCCCCTAATGCACCCGCACCACAAACAGTTACGAGAAATTCTGACAGCTTTGTCATTAATGCAGATGTGCGGTGCAATTGTTCGTGAAAAAAATGCTGTTCATTAGACATCTCCGGAAAAGAAAAAGACTCCTCTCCATGAACGCGGAGCGTTTTCTCGTAGAGTACCTCTCCCCGAAGCGGAGTTCCGGCTTAATTTTCCCCCTTCCCTGCTCCGGGAAGGGGGGTAGGGGGGTTAGGTGTTTGCGTAAATTTGAGACCATATAATGTTTTCCGGAGATGTCTATTGGGAATTGGGGATTGCGAATAGAAAGTAAAAATGCTCTTTTTGATTTATTTCTATTTCCTTACTAAATAATAAAGCTTCCTTGATATAAGAGCGAGAATTACATAATTTATCTGAGTATTTACTGATGATTTTTCTACAGTGGAGCTTGTGAGAATATACTTTTTAGAGAGAATTAAGTAAAAATCTTTACTCAAAATATAATTAGATTTATATCAAAAAGACTTTTTAGGCAATTCTTTCTATGTTTTATAAGCCGTATCACCACCGAAGCTAATTGTATATTTTAACGACTATAACTTGAGTATGGCGCTGTTACCTAAATCGTAATTGATTCAGTAATACCGCTTCGATTCTATTTTTTTGTGAAGGGAGACTAATAATGAATCGTTTTGCTTTGAAATCTTCTCGCTGGATTTTGTCTGCTGCTATAGTTTGTTCGATTGTAGGTGTAGCAAGTTCCGCTCAAGCTCTGGTATTAAAAAGAGGTTCTAGAGGTACTAACGTAACGGTTGTACAGAATACTTTGAAATCACAAGGTTTCATGTCCAGCAACGTTAACTCTACTGGATACTACGGAACTATTACTCGAAGTGCTGTAATGAATTTTCAACGCGCTCGCGGTTTACGAGTGGATGGTGTAGTCGGACCTCAAACTCTTAGAGCTATGGGATTATCAGGTACGGGTGGTTCTTACGATTCTACTCCTACCGTTAGTGGAGTTGTAAGAGTTGGTAGTTATCTGAATGTACGTTCTGGTCCTAGTACTGGTTACGGAGTTAAAAGTACACTATCTCCCGGACAAGGAGTTAACCTCTACGAGCAGAGAGGCAATTGGTATAGGGTTTCTACTGGAAATGATTGGGTACACTCTGCATATATTCAGAGAACCAATTAAAAATAAAGCTTTTCCAATTCTGAGTCAAAGTTTTTGAGATTGCAGCCTAATATATTTTTTGCGAAAACAGGTTTATCATCTCCTTAAAAAATTAAATTAACGGATTTTTGCTATTAGCCTGGAGTTTTAACTCCGGGCTTTATAGTGTTGGTGAGATTAATATTATTCCGAATCCTGTCTTTCAACTACGGCAACTAAGGATTGTGAATCAAATTTTTCGTCTTCACCGCTCAGACAAATACCCGCACTCATAACGGTTAAGTCATTCGATTTTGAATTTTAACAACGGATGGGTTTGTTTTAGATTTGCTCCAAGTTGGTGGAGATGTTTTTCTTCCAAACTAAGCAAAGAAGATTAAGGGTTGTATTAAATAATTGAGTTTGTTAAATGAATACAGATATAGTCTCAACGAATAAGATGTTTGTCCCAGAATAATTATTCCTATAATTATGCTTAATTTTAACTCATATGGCTCTAATCATAAATACGTACTTATGAATTACTCCTTAGTAACTTTTATTTAACAAATACTTTAATCAATATAAGCATTAAGATTTCTTGCAAAACAGAGTAATTAAGTAGTACTAATGATTACCTGTGGGAAAATAAAGATAGAGATTAAAAAACTTTTTCTAGGAACATTATTGTTCAGTGCTTGCAATAACGGGTGCTGCATATTGATTCGCTTTTTAAGGGTATAAGGCAATCGGTCGTCTAGTTTGGATAAATTAGCATAGTTACCATATTTTCCGAAAGCTGTTTCTAAAGCATTCGTGTAGAAGAATTTTAAATATTTGGAATATGCACAAATATGGAAACTATCAAGATTTAAAAGAACTAGACATAACAAAGAATCGGAGAATATAAAAATGGCAATTCGCAACGATGTAAAAAACGGTTTATGGCGGAAATTGCAGAATGATTCTGTTAGTTGGGGAATGTTAGCGCTTTGGATATGTGGTTTAGTCGTATTGTTAGCGATGATGACTATGTACTCTGGCGCTTAACACAATAATTCAAGAGACGTAGCACTGCGCCCCGTCTCTACATTTATCAAGCAGTTACTAATACGTCGGCTTCTTTTTCCGATGATTTATCATCTTCGGTTAAGGAAGGCGTATTATCTGTACCCTTCAACTTGTTGGTAACATATGTTGCGATGGCATTTACTTTGCGCGATCGCCATTCATCAACAAGTTGCTGCACTTGAATTGCACTCATTCGTCGGTGCATTGCTTCATACAGATATGCTGCATGAGTTGTTTCGTCTTGAGCAATGTTGAGCATTCCTAATTTCAGGTTACGGGCTTTGGAATCGTCTTCTGGCAGAGCTTTCGCCATCCGAGCAAAGTCTTTACTAGCATCCAACTCTAATATGTAAGTGCTAGCCATAAACACATTCCATTCAATGCACTCTGCTTTTAACTGTTCCCCTTCGTAGCCTTCATAATATGTGCCAAAAAAGGAATTGCTGCGTTGTTTTGATTTCTTTTCACCAGTATTATTTTCGCTTTTATTTTCGCTTTTATCTGATGACTGGCTTTTGAAGTCTCGAACTTTTTTATCAAGCTGCTTGAGTGCGTGAGCAAAAATTTGCCCGTGTCTCTTTTCGTCTTCTGCGTGTAATCGTAATTTTTCTGCAAGCCACGTATCACCTTCTTGAGCAGCACGTTGACTAAGATTAGTTAAAAAAGGAACCGAGCCAGATTCAGCTAATTGAAATCCTGCTAAAAGATTTGGACGAGTTTTAATATCGCGGATTTGCAGAGCGCTAAAATAAGCACTTGCACCAGAACCCGCTAAATGCATCATGTAGGTAAGAAGATTCATAATTTGTTGTTAGTGGTTAGTTGTTAGTAGTTAGTAGTTAGTTGTTAGTTTAACTAATTTAAAGCATAGAGTATAAACCGATATAGCAATCTAAATTCATTCGTGAAAAACTCCGTTTATTCATAAAGAAAATTCGTAGTGCG
>JBARZF010000257.1:0-13211 GCA_049649675.1 Rivularia sp. (in: cyanobacteria)
CCCATCAAATTCCAGAACCATCAGACACTGTTGGGCTTGCTGCGGGAGTTGTAGGGGCTGGTTTGTTTCTACGTCGTAAGAAAAGCAAAAATACTTTGAAGCGATAATATTTAAAGTTTTTTACATCACTTTGTATCAAACCAAAATTGTATATCTAGCAAAAAGAACAATTCAAAATAATCTAACTTCCAAATTGTTAGTTTTTATAAATTTCTTGGTTAATACGGTTAGGTGCAAGGTATGAAAGCAAAATTACTGCTTTAAATATGGGTTTAACTAAAATATTTAGGGAATATGTAGGGTGCAATTAACTGAAATATAAATACAAATGCATAATGTAAAATTAACTACTTTGCCAATGGTTTTATCAAGTAATTGATTTATAAATAAAAATGGAAATTAATGATGATTAGATGAACTGTAAATTAGTTTATTTAACGAACAATTGAAGTATTTTTAGGTAAATTTTATCAAAGTTTAGTAATTTAAGACTCTTCACTCAAGATTAATATATTATGAATTTATATTAATTAGAATAGTTTTATTCAAACTTATAGATAAGCGAAATTCGTTGTGTTCTTAATCTAATATTTCTTACTATGCATTCACAAATTAAATGGTTAATTCCAATAGCTCTAACCTTTGTCGGGTTGGGGTTGAATGTCCAAAATGCAAAAGCGCAAACAAATGTAAATAAAGAATTTGAGATTACATACGATACCTTATTTACATTAAGACCAATTGAAGAATCACCCGGATTTTTTACCGCTCAGATTTCAGGTATTTCTCAAGATAGTAATGCTGCTTTCGGATTAACTAACTTTGAAAGTAATGCTTTCGGAAAGTTGGTATCCCAAGAAACTATTACCGACCCAGACGGAAATATAATTCCAGTAAATCAAAAACTTCAATTCAACGCGAATCCCAACGTTATAGGTTTAGAAAATCCACCGCAATCTGTTATAGATCGGCGTATTGAATTAGGAGTAGCAAACCCACAAGCAAATTCCGATATATATTTTGGTGACACTGCTAATAAGTTATTTGGACAAGCAGCCGATGAGGCTGAAATTAACTTTTTTCCTCCAGGTACTCCAAACTTTCCAGGTACAGTAAGCGGTGGGGGTATTATAAATATTACTGGAGGAACGGGTGTATTTGAAAACGCCAGCGGTGAAATAACTTTCGAGCAGAGCGATCGCCTTCCCGAAGATCAAAATGCTCCCTCACCAGGTGTAGCAACATTGAAGTTTAATATACAAACACCAAAATCGGTACCAGAGCCAGCAAGTGCTTTTGGGTTATCTGCGGGAGTATTGGGTGCTGGTTTAACTTTGCGTCGCAATCGTCGTAAAGCAGGTTTGAAGCGATAAGTAATTAATTGATTTTCCCCATCTGAAAAAAGTTAGAAATTGTACATAAATAAACCCGGTTTTTTAAAATCGCTACTAATTAGCTTGATTTTTTAGAAAAACCGGGTTTATGAAATTTTTACGATTAAATTAAGAAACTTGGTTGATTTTCAAGTCGGGTTTTCTATTTTTAATATTACAAACACTTTTTAGTACATATCCTTAAATAACAATTTCCGTAATCGGAGTAAGGAACAGCAGTATAGTTGTAGCTGTCCTATTTTAAGGGAATAGTGTTGGGGGTGAAACTGTGTTTTTTAGTATTGTTATTCCGACTTACAATCGCAAACCGATTTTAGAAAAGTGCCTCAAAGCTTTGGAGGTACAGGCTTTGAGTCAGAATGCGGTGACAGATTACGAAATTGTTTTGGTGGATGATGGTTCTACTGACGGAACTTTGGAGTGGTTAGAAACACACAAAGATGATTTTCCTCACGTGCGAACCTTCGAGCAAGAACATATGGGACCTGCTGCCGCACGGAATTTGGGGGTAGAAAAAGCGAAAGGCGATACAATAATTTTTATTGACAGCGATTTAGTTGTTACAGAAGTTTTTCTCCAATCTCATGCAGATGCGCTGACTGAAGGGCAGAAGAATTTAGGGAATGACAGATTTTTTACCTATGGTGCGGTAATTAACACCGCGAATTTCGAGAATCCAACTTCCGAACCATATAAATTAACCGATTATTCCGCCGCTTTTTTTGCTACGGGAAACGTTGCCATTCCCAAACATTGGTTGGAGAAAGCCGGACTTTTCGATACTGGTTTTCAACTTTATGGTTGGGAAGATTTAGAATTAGGTGTAAGACTGAAAAATTTGGGTTTAAAGTTAATTAAATGTCCTGAAGCAGTGGGTTATCATTGGCATCCAGCTTTTAATTTAGAGCAAATCCCTAATTTAATTGATAAAGAAATTCAGCGGGGACGAATGGGAGTTTTGTTTTATCAAAAGCATCCCACTTGGGATGTACGAATGATGATTCAAATGACTTGGCTGCATCGTTTACTTTGGGGTGTACTTTCGTTGAATGGTACGTTAAACGAGCGGACAATGGCTCCATTCTTGCGACGATTAATTAAATCTGGAAAACCGCAGTTAGCTTTAGAAGTAGCTCGAATTTTCTTGAATTGGTATAACGTTCAAGGTGTTTACGCTGCTTATATGGAAGCGAAAAAAGAACAGAAGTTTACTTAGGTTTGGATCAAAGGGCTTAAGCCCTTACTACGAACCTTTAGTTACTGTTAATTAATTATTTTGAATCGGAATTTCAATCAAAAATTCGGTACCTTTTCCATCTTTAGTTCTATATTTGAGATTGCCATTATGCTTTTTAACTATAATTTGATAACTTATTGATAGTCCTAAACCTTTTCCTTTACCTACTGGTTTATTTGTAAAGAAAGGGTCAAATATTTTGGTTTGAATATTTTCTGGAATTCCTATTCCATTATCAGCAATTCTGACTATAAGATTATTTTCAGGGGAAATTTCTGTATGAATGCGAATTGTAGGTAATTGAGTAATCTTGTTTTCTAAGTCTGTTATCTCTTTTCGATGATATTTTTCTTCAAGAGCATCAACTGCATTCGATAATATATGTAAAAAAGCTTGGTTTATTTGTGCTGCATAGCATTCTACTTTTGCTAGCTTGCCATATTCTTTAATAATTTTTATTTCAGGACTTTCTAACGTTGCTTTGAGTCGATGTTGCAAAATTAATAACGTACTATCTATACCTTCGTGAATATCAACAGGTTTTTTGTGAGACTCATCTAATCGAGAAAAATTACGCAAAGACAAAACAATATTTTGAATGCGTTCGGCTCCTGCATCCATTGAAGATAATATATTAGGTAAATCTTCTGCCAAAAATTCTGTATCTACTGCTGCGGTTTTATCTTTAATTTCAGCATCAGGTTCGGGATAGTGTTGTTGATAAAGAGATAGTAGATCGAGTAAGTCATGAACGTAACTATTCACATAGTCAAGATTTGCATAAATAAAGTTGACTGGATTATTTATTTCGTGAGCAATTCCAGCAACCATCTCACCCAAACTTGACATTTTTTCACTTTGAATCAGCTGAACTTGAGTTTGTTTTAACTTACCTAAAGTTTGATTTAAATGCTTATTTGTATCGCGTAAATTTTGCTCTACTTGCTTTCGATAAGTTATATTTTGGTTTAATCTAGTTAAATTGATTGTTAGCTCTAATTGACTTATTACCTGACGGCTTAAAGCTTGTAAAGTTTGTAATTGTTCGGGGCTAAGTTCTCTAGGTTTATTATCAATAGCACATAGTGTCCCGATAGGAAATCCATCAGGTGTTACTAAAGCTGCACCAGCATAAAATCTGATATTAGGTTCTGATATTACAAATGGGTTATTAGCAAATCGCTCATCTTCTTCAGCATTGGGTACAATCAGCATTTTTTCTGGCTGAAGTATGGTATAAGCACAAAAAGCTAGCTCTCTAGGGCTTTCCGTAACTTCTAAACCATATTTTGATTTAAACCATTGTCGATTTGTATCTATTAAGCTGATAAAAGAAATTGGAGTATCGCAAATGTGTGCTGCTATTGCCGTCAAATCATCGAATCGTTGTTCTGCTTGAGTATCTAAAACTTGATATTTAATTAGTGCTTGGAGCCTATCGTCTTCGTTGTCAGGTAAAGGTGGTAGATTCATTTATTTCTAATATATCTAAATATATCTAAATTAATAAATTATGTGATAATAAATGACAATTTAAACTTTAAGCTTAGTTTTGTTTGTTCTCAATCAAAAACAGCACAAACCGATTAATTCGGTTTTCCGCCTCAAACACGGCATTTTTATGTGGTAAATTAGAAAAGTTTTCTAATCTCGCACATCTAGGAATTCGGGTGTTTCCAGTAAGGAAATGCGACTAGATGGAGGTTTAACCCGAATAGGAGAAAAAATATGCCTGTTGTTTCGTTGGCTCAAATGATGGAGTCGGGAGTTCACTTCGGACATCAAACCCGAAGATGGAACCCCAAAATGTCTCCATACATTTACACTTCTCGTAATGGAGTACATATCATTGACTTGGTGCAAACCGCCCAGTTGATGGAAGATGCATATACTTATATGCGGACTCAAGCAGAACAAGGTAAGAAATTTCTGTTTGTAGGTACTAAAAGACAAGCTGCGGGAATTATCGCTCAGGAAGCAAGCCGCAGCGGTGCCCACTATATTAATCAGCGCTGGTTGGGTGGAATGCTCACCAACTGGACGACTATTAAGACAAGAGTAGATCGTTTAAAAGACTTGGAACGTCGTGAAGAAAGCGGTGCGCTAGATATGCTTCCGAAGAAAGAAGCTTCAATGCTGCGTCGGGAGCTATCAAAGCTGCAAAAGTACCTCGGTGGGATTAAAACCATGCGTAAAATCCCTGATGTGGTAATTATTGTGGATCAGCGCCGGGAATATAACGCGGTTCAAGAATGTGAAAAGCTCGGATTGCCTATTGTATCTATGTTAGATACTAATTGCGACCCCGATGTTGTAGATGTTCCCATTCCTGCTAACGATGACGCTATCCGTTCTATTAAGTTGATAGTCGGTAAATTAGCTGACGCTATTTACGAAGGTTATCACGGTCAACTAAGTAGCGATGAAGACGAATACGATTACGAAGACAGCAGCGAATACGATTACGAAGACAGCGGCGAATACAGCGAATCGGGCGAATCTTCTGAAGATTCATCTGAAAATAGTGAAGAAGGGGAATCCACTCAAGGATAAAGTTTAAACGGCTTTATCAATTCAGCAATAAAGAAAAATGCGGGAGGCATGATATTGATCGTGGTACAAGTCCACCCGAAAATCATGCTTGTACGCTAGCAAAAAATACACGGTGGCAAGGGGAAATATAGTATCCTGCTCCGGAGTATAAATGCCTCCCTTTTTTTTCAGGGGGCGATCGCCATCGAGGCTAGATATTTTATTTCTCTTCAAATATCGTAACAAGATCGCTGCCTCCTGCTTCTTTACATCTCGAACTTCCCAATAATTTAAGCCGAACGATAAAAATATTTCTGAGTATCTCGCAGCTAAGTAATATAGAAATACTCAATATCCCATCTTCGATTAAAACTATCAGTTAAGTATAGATTGAGGCAACATGGCGGAAATATCTGCAAAATTAGTTTCAGAGTTACGAAAAAAAACCGGCGCTGGCATGATGGATTGCAAAAAAGCGCTCAAAGAAACCGAAGGCGACATTGAAAAAGGCATCGAATGGTTACGCCAAAAAGGCATTGCTGGTGCAACCAAAAAGAGCGATCGCATTGCTGCTGAAGGTTTAATTGATACCTACATTGACCCAAGTAGTCAGGTAGGTGTATTAATAGAAGTCAATTGCCAAACTGACTTTGTTGCTCGTAATGAAGCTTTCAAAGCTTTAGTTCAAAACTTAGCCAAGCAAGCCGCAACTGTTGATAGTGTTGAAGCTTTATTAAGCGAACCCTATACCGAAAACAAAGACAAAACAGTTGAGCAATCTATTACCGAGGCGATCGCCCATTTAGGTGAAAATATCAAAGTACGTCGCTTTGAAAACTATGGAGCTTCCGAAAATCAAGGTGTTGTAGATAGCTACATTCACACTGGCGGTAGAGTAGGCGTGTTAGTTGAACTAAAATGCGCGTCATCTAAGGCTGCTGGTAACGAGGAAGTTCAAACATTAGCGCGAAACGTTGCCATGCAGGTTGCTGCTTGTCCAAACGTTGAGTATGTAAATGTAAGCGAAATTCCTACTGAAATCTCCGCCAAAGAAAAAGAGATCGAAATGGGGCGCGATGACTTAGCGAAAAAACCTGACAATATCAAAGAAAAAATTGTTCAAGGAAGAATCGATAAGCGTCTCAAAGAAATGACTTTGTTGGATCAGCCTTACATTCGAGATCAAAGCACCTCGATTGAAGAATTGGTAAAACAAACCGGAAGTAGCGTCGGTGAAGAAATTTCCATTAGCCGCTTTACTCGTTATATTCTTGGCGAAGGCATTGATAAAAAAGAAGAAGACTTTGCCTCAGAAGTTGCCGCACAAATGGGTAACAAGTAGTTCAGTTAAGAACATTTTCGTTTTTATACAGGTCAAACTTTTGAAGATTGACCTGTTTTTATTAGTTGATAGTTGATAGTTGATAGTTGTTACCTACTCCCTATTCCCCCCAACCCTACTTTCAACAATATTTAATCCGCTTATATAAATTAGACAAAATTGTTTTCAAAAGTAATTTTAAGCCTTAACAGCAATTATTTGGGAATTATTGCGTACCTTTGTACCACAGAAGACGATAAAATGGAAAATAAGAAGATATGGCAAGACCAATCGAGCGAATAGAGCAGGATATTGTCGAGCTAGAAAAATCGATAGGATTTATAGCCGAACAACTCCAAAGTGCTTATAGCAGCTACTTAGAAGTTTTGGGACAAGCATTAGGTCAGCAATTGATTTTAGCAAGTTACCATCTGTGTACTCAAGGATACCCAGAAAGTTTTCTCAACTTGTCTTTAAATCAAAGACAGAAATTGCAGAAAGCTATGCGTAAATTGGCAAAGTCAGCAGCCCAAGATATGCAAACTCTAATGAACGATGATGAGGAAGCAGAAGACACTGAAAATGAATTGAAAGATCTTGAGATAGAAGAAGAAAAAATAGCCTTTGAAGATGACGAATTAGAAGAAATTGCTCAAGAGTTAGATATTGTTGATGAAGATTTAGAAGAAATTGTCGAAAAGTTAGAAATGGAAGACGAAGAAGAGCCAAATATTTTTTCTGAAAATGCTTCTCCTAGTTCACTTCCCCTAGATGCTAAAATAGCTTTTTTATCTGCTAAAAAAGGTCAGGCTCCCATATTCTTGTCAGAACCCGATTTCGATAAAGATTGGAAAAAATGGTTTAACCCCAATACTTCTAATCCAATGGAATTAGCCGCTTGGCAAAAAAACTTAGAAAGAGCTATTGGCTATATAATTAAAAGTTTATCTCGTGATGGCAATCGTTTGTTGCAAAAAGCTGGTATATTACCAAAAAAACTGCCACCACAAGTTTTGGAAGCCGCTGTTGCTTCCGCCGAAGCATCTTCAGATGTGATGCCTGGGCCTCCTAATCTACTAAACTTAGTAGTTGGAATTCAAGGTGAAGAACAAGAGGAACCGGAAAACTTAACGCAAGTTATGGCTTTAAACCTACGGTTAGTTGAAATAGAATTTGCCGATATTAAACTTTCTTCCGAACGCAAGCAGATTCGCAATATCTTGAATCAGTTAAACAAGTTAGGAAGAGAATACCAAAAGAAACAGCGAGAACATTCCATAGCTTCTGCTGAAGCAGCTTGGCGTGCTAGCTGGTATGAAGACTGAAAACAGTGAACAGTTAACAGTTAACAGTGAGCAGTGAGCAGTTATCAGTGAGCAATTATGAGTTAGGAGTTAGGAGTTAAGAGTTTAAACTTATCTCCCCATCTATCTCCTTGTCCCCCCATCTCCCCATCTCCTTGTCTCCCGCTCTCCCCGATGCCCCATCCCCAATGCCCATTGCCCAATCAATGCCCCATGATAGACGAAAAACCAGATTGGATAAGATTGCAAAAAGCTCTGTCGGTGGAAACGGAACGGGGTTTTATTAATTTGAAGGGTAGGCAATATCTCTTCAATGAGTTTCTTACTTTAACTTTTGGTAAGTTTCCTGTTGGCTTACCTAGTGAAGAGCGTCGTCGCTGGCTGGATTTTTCGGTTAAGTTTGCAAATTATCCAAATCTGGAAACTGAGGATAGGCAGCATTTGGTGGCGGAAACTCGTCGATATCTTTATAGTTTGCAGCAAATTGAGCGGGGAGATGGTGAAACTAATTCACAGTCAAATTCACAGTCAAATTCAAAATCAATTAAAATCCAAATTCCTAAAACTAAAGTAGTTGCTGAAGTAAGTCGCCGACTTGCGCCGGAATTAAACCAAAAACTAATCGATTTACCGGAAATTGGGTTTAAAAAGGCGGCTAAATTACAGCGTCTTGGTTTATCTACGGTGCGCGATTTACTATATTACTTTCCCCGGGATCATATTGACTACGCAAATCAAGTATGTATCGCGGAGTTACAAGCAGGTGAAACGGTGACGCTGGTGGCAACAGTAAAGCGTTGTAACTGCTTTTGTAGCCCTAAAAATAAAAAATTATCGATTTTAGAAATTCAGTTAAAAGATAACTCCGGTATTTTAAAGATTAGCCGTTTTTATGCGGGGAATCGTTATAGCAGTCGCGGCTGGCAAGAAAGTATGAAGCGCCGTTACGTTGCTGGTAGTACTGTGGCTGCTTGCGGTTTGGTAAAGGAAAGTAGGTACGGTTTAACTCTTGATAATCCTGAATTAGAAGTTTTAGCGAATCCGGAAGATGAAATTGAATCGCTGACTGTAGGTAGAGTTGTTCCGGTGTATTCTTTGACAGAGGGGCTTGTGGCGAGTACGGTGCGACAAGCGGTAATTTCTGCTTTACCAGCAACCGCGCAATTAAAAGAACCTTTACCAAAGGGTTTGCGGAAAAAATATCAGTTGATGGAATTGAAAGACGCGATTAATAACATTCATTTTCCCCCCGATAGCGATAGTTTGCGAGCGGCACGTCGTCGTCTGGTGTTTGATGAATTTTTCTACCTGCAACTCGGTTTACTGCAACGCCAGCAAAAAGCGCGTCAAGTTCAAACTAGTGCGATTCTTGCGCCTCAAGGTGAATTATTGCAGGAGTTTCATAAAATATTACCGTTTAAGTTGACGGGGGCACAGGAACGAGTTATTCAAGATATTCTCAACGATTTACAAAAACCCGCAGCAATGAATCGTTTAGTACAGGGAGATGTGGGTTCGGGTAAAACGATTGTGGCAGTAGTGGCGATTATTGCTGCGATTCAATCTGGATATCAAGCGGCTTTGATGGCTCCCACGGAAGTTTTAGCAGAACAGCATTATCGTAAGTTAGTTAGCTGGTTTAACCTACTGCACTTACCAGTGGATTTACTTACAGGATCTACAAAAGTTGCAAAAAGAAGACAAATCCACGCGCAGTTAGAAACCGGAGAATTACCGCTTTTAGTTGGTACTCATGCTTTAATTCAAGACCCCGTGAATTTTCAAAGATTGGGTTTGGTGGTAATCGACGAACAGCATCGCTTTGGAGTAGAGCAACGAGCGCGGTTGCAGCAAAAAGGCGAACAGCCTCACGTCTTAACAATGACCGCTACTCCCATACCAAGAACCTTGGCGCTGACTATTCACGGCGATTTAGATGTGAGTCAAATTGATGAATTACCGCCAGGAAGACAAAAAATCAAAACTACAGCTTTGAAAGCAGGCGATCG
Organism: Rivularia sp. (in: cyanobacteria); assembly: GCA_049649675.1. Taxonomy (GTDB): domain Bacteria; phylum Cyanobacteriota; class Cyanobacteriia; order Cyanobacteriales; family Nostocaceae; genus Rivularia. Next base: position 9,798 of record JBARZF010000257.1, read on the forward strand.
CCCGCAAGCTTACGATTTGATCCGCCGAGAAATTGCTCAGGGAAGACAGGTTTATGTAGTGTTGCCTTTGGTGGAAGAATCGGAAAAATTAGATTTGCGTTCTGCTGTAGAGGAGCATAAAAAGTTACAGGAAGCGGTATTTCCTGAATTTCAGGTGGGGTTGCTGCACGGACGTATGAGTTCTGCCGACAAAGACGAAGCAATTACCAAGTTTCGCGATCGAGAAACGCAAATTTTAGTTTCAACTACCGTAGTAGAAGTTGGCGTAGACGTTCCGAATGCAACGGTGATGCTAATTGAAAACGCGGAAAGATTCGGATTGTCGCAACTGCATCAATTACGGGGACGTGTTGGTAGGGGAGCAGCGCAGTCTTTTTGTCTTTTAGTCAGCGGTTCTCGCAGTGCCGACGCTCAACAAAGATTGAAAGTATTAGAACAGTCCCAAGACGGGTTTTTTATATCAGAAATGGATATGCGATTTAGAGGTCCCGGACAAGTTTTGGGAACTCGACAATCGGGTATTCCAGACTTTACTTTAGCAAGCTTAGTAGAAGACGAAGAAGTATTAGTATTAGCCCGTCAAGCAGCAGAAAAAGTAATAGAAATAGACGCAAGTTTAGAACGGTGGAAATTGATGCAAGAAGAATTGAAATACCGTTACGAACGGTTAATGGGTGGAACGATTTTGACTTGAGAAGATTTTAGATTTTCGCTAATAGGATTTTGGATTATAAAACAGCTTTAATTTGATTCTGTTCCCTGTTCCCTATTGCCTGTTCCCTTTTAAACAACAAAAAGGCGATTTATTTTCCAAAACCACCCCCTACACAAAATTATTTTTACTAAATTTCAACTAAACTCCATAGTCTCAACAAAATCTAAAATCATCTGCTTGAGTGCAACAGCTTCTTGCTTCATAAAACTAGTAGTCTTTCCATCCATAAATGTACGTTGACTGCTAACTATATAAAGGAAGTCACCATCAATAAAAGCGATCAATCCCCGATAGGCATCTAATTTTGTTGCAGTACCGTTGTTTCCTGTTTTGTAAATTCTCGATCCTCCAGGCATATACAGCAATACAAAATAAGAACCTTCAAAGATTTTTGGCATATATTCGCTGTATTCAACTTGCGCTTCCGGTAAGTTTGCGACTATTTCTTCAGGAACATATTTATTTACAAGAATTGATTTCAAATATTCCTCTTGCCCAATAACTTCCATTTCTTCCATCTGTTTAGCAGGTAGAGAATAATAATCTATTCTCAAAAAAGTGCCTTCATCATCAGAAAAGCTAACCGTATTTTCTTGACTTTGAACTTTACCACCTTGATGGGGATCTACCGGAACCGGAACGGTAAAATTACCTGATGGTGACTCATATTCCTCTATATTAAAGGCTATATTAACTATTGTTTCATCTTCGTCTTCAAGTAATTCTTCTAATTCTGCTTCCTCGAAGGCGGCAATTACATCTTCGATAATTTCTTCTGCTTGTTCGTTATCAATTGCTAGAGCTTGTTGGAAACTTTTGACTAAAGGCATTTTTGTTCGCGGAATTTGCATTTCCTCTTCATCTAGGATTACACTTATCCCAGCGGCAAAAGCATCTTCTAAAAAATCACCCTGAAGTTCTTCGTTTGCAGCATTAAACAGCGCCCCCCGTCCTTTTTTTTCGGCTAAATTTAAAAGTTTATCAAGCATTTCTAATAAATCTTCATCCGAATATTCTTCAAAAATCTCGAATCCCCAAAGTATATCAACTAAAAATTCTATATCTACATCTTCCAAGGAAGAATCGGCAGATGCAGTTATGATTGCGATTGCTGCCACTGCTTCCTGGGAACTAAGCGACTGTTTTAATCTTTCTCGCGAATTAAATAATTTATCGTATTTGTCCATAATAGTTACCTCCATGCATGATTATTGAGTACAGATAGAAAATCGTAGTTGCTAATTTAGTAGCAATCACAAACGTTAAGTAGGTTAATTAAAAATTTATTATCAGGTTAATATTATAAAAATATAGCCAAATTAAATTATATGTAATTAAGATATTACTCTTATTAGAGTAACTCGTCCTAAAAACTATCAGAATTATGATCCAAAGATTGAAAGAATAAGTTTAGATACTCATACTGCAACTTTTAGACCGATTTGAAATAATTTGTTAAGAATTTGTTAACTTTTGCTTTTATTTGATAGGTATTTATTGATATGAACGTGTATTTTTCATTTTGTGGTTAAATTATTATCCCACCAGACGGTTCATGGCCAATAGTAAATCGCGATCGGCCATGAAGTATTTTTGGAAAAAAATCAACCGACTTGTTCTAAATACTGGTTGACATCTTCTACAATACGAGTCAATTCGGCTTCCGTTGTCAAGCGGATAGTAGCGTCACGCACGGTAAGTAAAACCTTCGCAGCGAAAGGACTAGGCCAGATATTAGGGTTGCAAAAAAATTCCAGAAATACTTCTCCCGTATAACGATATTCCATTGAAGATTGAGGATTGGGTTTTCCTCCACCACTAGCAGTTTTAGCCGCAACCGCTTTGAGTTTCTGCATCAATTCATCTATAGCTGCTTTTAATTCCCTTGCCGCTGCGGGTGAAAAGCTAAAAGATACGGAACCTTCAACTAAATTAAGTGTCAAATGATTTGCAGACATCAGTTATTTATCAAAACATATTGCTCTTTTATTTTCCCTCTATATGGGTCATCGTAGTGCAGGAATATTTTCTTTATAAATTCTTCACTAGCTGTTTTATTTAAAAATACGAAGCGTTGAAGCTAGCTAAAATCTGCGAGTTGAAAGGTATTTAGAAAATATCTTTACATTTATTAAAACTTAGCTGTAAAAATCTGTTAAATTTAGATAGAAGCTTATTAAAAAATAAATCAATATTTTAAGGAAAATTTAAGGTTAGCTGATACTTTTATTCGTATCCTATTAGCTGTAAGAATAATTAGATTAGATGAAATCAAGGTGTTTATTATTACATTTATTGCTTTATTAGTATAAGTGTAGTGCTGTTGATTTCAAGCTAATTACCAATTGCTCAATTCTGTAAATTTTTTTAATATACTTTGCTCGCAATGATGCAACAACTAACTGTTTTGATTGTTGATAATCATTCTAAAGATTGTCAGAGGTACGAAAGCTACCTGCGGCAAAACTCGGAGTGTCGCTACAGAATTTTATCAGAATCAACTGGGAATGCTGGATTAGATTTATACCGCTTGTTGCAACCGGACATAATTTTATTAGAGTATGTTTTGCCAGATATGGATGGATTAGAATTTTTGGCAAAGTTAAAACAAAAAGAAAAACAGCATCAACAAATACCACCCGTAATTATGATAACTGGGTGTGGTAATGAAAACATTGCTGTACGAGCAATAAAAAGCG
>JBARZF010000258.1:0-9346 GCA_049649675.1 Rivularia sp. (in: cyanobacteria)
ATGCATCAAGTCGATATATCTCAAGCTACAAATTCTCCTGAAACTTTGTTTCAAACAGTGCTTGATGGTGACGAAGTTGTGATTACTCAGGACAATCAGCCGATTTTAAAAATAGTTCGTGTAAATCAACCAAAAAAACGACGGCAATCGGGGAGTGCTAAAGGACTGATTTGGATGTCTGATGATTTTGATGCACCTTTAGAAGAACTTCGTGAGTACATGGAATGAGATTTATTATTGATACTCACACGTTTTTATGGTTTATTAATGATAGCCCACGGTTGAGTACTAATGCTAAGAGCTTGTTGGAATCAGATAACGACTTATGGGTGAGCATTGCTAGTTTATGGGAGATAGCGATTAAAGTTAATATTGGTAAACTTACCCTCCCAAATAACTACGAGAATTTTATCCCCGAACAACTGGCACTTAATGATATTGAAATTTTGCCGATAAAAATGGCAAATTTAGCTATTTACACTACATTACCACTACATCATCGTGACCCATATGACAGATTACTTATTGCACAAGCAATGACAGAGAAAGTTTCAATTATTAGTGCAGACGTTGCATTTGATAGCTACTTTGTAACTAGAATTTGGTAATCAAGGGATTTTTTCAAGCAGGTAGCCCATTTGTAATATTTAGCCGCTATTTTCACCATAGAAACTGTGGTGAGGATTTACGAGGAAATCAAAACCCATATTCTTTTATGGTGGCTGAAAGAAGAGCGATCTTCTCGCTTACTACAAGCCTTTTTTATTTGTCTTGGATTTCCGCATTTTCTTCTTTACTACTAATAGGAGCAATCAATTCATAACGCTCGCTATCATTTTTACCTTTGCTATAGTAATGGTCGTAATAACCCGAATAACTAGATTTATAACCTTTAACACCGTTAGCAACAATTCCTAATAAATTAATATGAGAAACTTCCAAATCATTTAAAACTTGTCTAACGGCTGGTTTTTCTGTTTTATCCAAACCAACTACCATCATTAAACCATCAGCTTGACTTGCCAAATATTTAGCATCCGCAAAACCATGTAGTGGCGGAGTGTCGATAATTACTAAATCGTATTTAGTTTGAAAATCTAAAAGTAAATCTTTCATCTTAGCAGAAGCCAGTAACCGCGCTGGATTGGGAGGAATTTGTCCAGCTGTGAGTACGGATAAATTTTCTTCTTCAGGCAAACGCTGAATTAAATCTTGAGCTTCTGCAACACCGGAAATAGCGTTAGATAAACCCCAAGTATTTGTCAGACTCTCGACATAGCGATGAATGGTAGGATTTCGCAAATCAGCATCTATCAGCAAAACTCGCTTACCCATCGCTGCTGCAACTTTAGCTAAATATAAGGAAATAGTAGATTTACCTTCTCCCGGTAAAGTTGAACTGATAACCAAGGATTTTAATATTTTGTCTGGTTCGAGAAATTCTAAATTTGTTTGTAATGATATATAAGCTTCCCAATAAGCAGAATTAGCTAAAGTACCGTTACGGGATAGCTGAGTGATAGCTGTTTTTAACTCTTTATGATAGGGAATTGTTCCCAAAAAGGTTTGTCCGATATCGTTTTGTAATTCTTCGGGGGAATGATATTTATTATCCAGTTTACCAACAATTATTGCGGCTCCCACTCCAGCTAACACACCAGCGATTCCACCTAAAGCTAAATCTCGGGGAATATTAGGTGATATTGGTCGTTTGGGCGCTTCAATTTGAGAAATTACTTGCCACGGAGAAACTTTTCTTGCTGTCTCTATCTGGAGATTTTCTTTTGCGTTAAGAAATCGACCTAAACTTTGGTTAGCAATTTCTAATTTTCGATTTAAATCTGTGTATTGACGAATAATTGCTGCAAACTGCTGTAAATCTTTGCGAGCTTGATTCTCTACAGCAGCTAGGTATTTTATTCTGGTTTGTAATCCTTGTAATTGAGTCGCTGTTTCGATTAATTTTTGAGCCAGTTGCAAGCGACCAGATTTTTGAGCAGAAATTGCTGGAAGTTGATTGAGTTCTTTAATATTAAGTTCTCTAAGAGTATTAATTCCTAAAACTGCCACAGCTTCTTGTCTAATTAAAGATAATATCCGCTGTCTTTTTTCTAATAAATCGGCAATTGCTGGATGTCCGTTTGTATATCTGCTTGTGTCAGTTGCAAGCTGAGTATCAATTTGTTGTAATTGTTCTTGCAAAGCTAAATAGCGCGGTGCTTCGCTTAAAGTTGAAATAACCTTTGCTTGTTTAACATCGATTCCCAACTCTCTCTGTAAGCTGTTGAAGCTAGATTCAGTTTCCCCAAGTAGAGTTAAAGCTTCTTGTTTTTGTTGCAAAGCATTCGCCAAACGTTCGCTTAAAACTTGACTTTGCTGTTCTGGACTTACCAGATTATATTTACGTCGGAAAATCTGTAGCTCTCCTTGGAGTCTGTCTACACGTTTTCTTAAATCGGGTAATTGAGTCTCGACAAGTTTTTCAGCTTGAACGGTACTACTTTTTAATTTATTTAAGGAATAATCAGTATAAGCTTGTTTGAGTTTGTTTAAAATAAATTCGATTTTTTCTGGATTAGTATCTTGATAATTTACTTCTATAATTGCCGTACCTTCTAAATGCTTCAGCTTTAACCTTTTAACAAGTTTGTCATAGTTCAAGTCCGAATAACGACTTTGAATTTCACTTAACAGAGGAGAGATAACCTTATAACTCGTCAACACCTCCATTTCCGTCTTGAAATCTCGAAATTGTGGTGGTACAAATGATGGTCGTCTCTGTTCCGAGAGGGGATTGACATTTATTTCTGCTGTAGAATCCAGAAACAATTGGAATTTTTGGCTGTATATCGGTTTTTGCAACCATCCTCTATATACGACTCCAGCGGTTATCGCTAAAGCAATCGGGATAATCAAAAACAAACGACGACGCAGTACCGAAGCTAGCTGACGAAGCTCCCAAGGGTCTTCTTTTAGTTGTTTGGAAGGAATTTTCTCGTTGTATTCAGTCATGCGATCGCACTTTTAAAATTAAATGTAAAGAGGGAATAGGGAACGGGGAATGGGGAATAGAAAATTAGATAAAGTCATAAATAGTCGGTATTAGTCTAAATAAATTGATTGCTTGCAGGCTTCAGTGTTTGCACTTAAAAAGCAATGCACTTTTTGAAAATTTAACGTAAGAATACATAGCAGGGAATACCCATTCCCTATTCCCTATTCCCTATTCCCTATTCCCTTCACAGCATCTTCCAAAGCTAAAATGCGAGTTTTTCTACTAAACACGTTAGCTTGATAAACTTTTCTATTTGTCATATCCAAACCAGTTAACCAACCGCTTCTGGGATCGTAAGCACCCGTATCGATATCCAGCCAACCTTTTCCTTGCACCAATTTTCCCGGTACTATACCCCCGAATTTAAAAGTTGGCGTATGACCTGCAATAATCAATTTATCGGTAAAATATGGTTTACTCGTGCTGTAGAAAGGCTGACGAATCCAACAAAATTCTTTTTTTGTTTGTTTATCTAAAGGAAGTAGAGGATTAACACCCGCATGAACCGCCCAAATATCCCCCAAATCTAAATATACTGGTAAATTGGAAAACCATTCCAGGTGAACGGGTAGCAGAGAAATGTCCAATTGCAGGTAGCTATTTATGGTTTCTTTGTAGGTAGAAGCAGCTTTTTCAATCGTTTTTTTAATAACTGGTTTATCTTGGAAATAATTTAGAAGCATTTGTTCGTGATTGCCTAATACGCAAGAATACTGACTTTCTCGGACAAATTCTACAACTTGAGCGCTTTTAGAACCCCTATTAATCAAATCTCCTAAAAAGTAAATTTGGTCATCGCTTTGAGGTGATATAACATTCAACAAAAGCATCAAACCGTCGTAGTTACCGTGAACATCACCGATAAAAATTCTTCTATACATGGATGATATTATCTTTTCCTTAAAGAAATTATCTTATCAATCAATGGCATCAGCGATAAAAAATTCTAAAAGTATAACTACCAATATCTTTGGGAAAATGCTACAACAAAATAGATTATAAATGTAAAACAAATTACACGAAGACCATTCCTTATGCTAACTTGGATCAGTTTAAGTATCACAAAGTATTAAAAAAATATTCTCTGCAAAAAGTGAAGGTATCTATAATTACGGTTGTTCGTAACAATGAGGCTACGATAGCTCATGCTATTGATTCGCTATTAAATCAAGATTATCCAAATATTGAATATATCATTGTTGATGGTGGCTCTGATGATGCTACTGTTGAAATTATCAAATCTTACGGTAAGAAAATAAACAGATTTATTTCGGAGTCGGACAGGGGTATGTATGACGGGATGAATAAAGGCTTAAAATTAGCCACAGGAAACATTATCGGGCTGCTCAATTCAGACGATTTTTACGAACACAACCGGGTAATTTCCGAAGTTGTGGAAGAGTTCATCCATAGAAAGGTTGAATTGATTTTTGGGGATATAGTATTTGTTAACCCTCAAAATCTCCACCAGGTAATCAGATACTATAGTTCGGCAAAATTTCATCCCGAATTATTGAGTTGGGGTTGGATACCGGCTCATACAAGCTGCTTTCTCAAACGAGAAGTATATGAGAAATATGGTTATTTTAAGACAGATTATCAACTTGCTGCTGATTATGAGTTACTTTTGAGATTTATCAAAATTCATCAAATATCTTACAGTTATATTCCCAAAGTTTTAGTCAGAATGCGACCCGGAGGAGCGAGCAATAAGAACTTACTATGTAGATGGATTTCTAATCAAGAGATTCTTAAAGCTTGTGGGGAACATGGTATTAAAACCAATTTTTTAAAGCTTTTGGCTAGATATCCCGCAAAAATCTGGGAAAACATCTATAGGAACGATACAGCGGTATCTCCTCAACCACTAGCTAATTCAATTCCCAAATTTTATAATCCTTATTTAACCTCGAATCAAATAACAGAAACGTCTAAAATTAAGCACTAGCTAATTATATGACTGACTTAATTCGTAACTGTATGTAGATATCCGTTGAAATAGTAGGGAAACGAGTAAATTCAATGAATCAAAAAATATCGGGTAGAAAAATCATTTTTTTTGAATTAAACGAAGTTCCTTTGCGGATAATCGATTACTATATTCAAAAATATCCTAATTCCGCTTTAGCTAAAAAGTTACCTCAATGCTACCAATACGAAACTCATGCAGTCGATTCAGTACTGTCTCCTTGGATAACCTGGGCTACATTACATCGAGGTGTTGCAGCAACTCATCACGGAATATACCATTTTAATCAGAATCTAAATAGAGTTAATCAACAGTTTCCCCCTCTAGAGCAAATACTATCAAGCAATGGTGTGAGAACTGGGGTTTTTGGTTCTCTGCACAGTCACCCCTTACCAGATAATTTAGATAAATATAGCTTTTACATACCGGATAGTTTTGCAACTAACAGCCAATGCTTTCCAGATATTCTTTCTATTTTTCAAGAATTAAACCTGTCAATGGCAAGAAACTCATCTCGTAATGTATCTAATAAAATTCCTATAGAAGCCACTATTAAACTATTGGCTCATCTTCCTCAACTTGGTTTAAGAATACCAACATTAATCGACACAGCAAAACAACTACTAACAGAACAGTTAAAACCCTACAGAAAAAATCGCAGACGCACTTATCAAGCTGTTCTTGCTTTTGACTTATTCCTCAAACAACTCCAAACCACTCAACCTGATTTCGCTACCTTTTTCACCAACCATGTAGCTTCATCAATGCATCGTTATTGGGCTGCATTATTTCCTCAAGATTACCAAAATTTCGGCTATAACAGTAAATGGGTTTCTAAATATAATGGCGAGATTGATTTTGCAATGAGTAAATTCGAGCAGTTTTTTACTCAACTAGTGCGTTTCGTCGATAATCATCCTGAATATACATTATGGATAGCATCGAGTATGGGACAGAGTGCAACTACTGCATGGATGGTAAAAACCCAATTAAATTTAACTCATCCCGAAAAATTTATGTCTGCTTTGGGTATTCCCGATGATGGTTGGTGTCAAACTCCTGCCATGTTCCCAGAATTTGGCATTGTTGTCAAAGAGCAATGGGTTGAGGAGTTTCTCAATCAGCTAAGTCAGTTATCTATCGAAGGGAAATTGATAAAATTTGCTCAAAAAGAAGATGGTTTATTTGCTTTAATTTTTGGTCAAGTCAATTTACCTCAGAAAAAAGTTACAAATGCATTATTAAAAGGACGTTCAATATCTTTAGAAAAACTTGGTTTAGAAAATATTTCAATCGAAGATGAAACTAATACAAATGCTTATCATGTTAAAGAAGGTTCTCTATTAATTTACGACCCTCACGACACCAGTTATAAACAAAGTAGAAGAAAGATTTCATGTTTAGAAATAGCACCAATGATTTTACATAATTTCTCAGTTAGCATTCCTGAATATATGAGTCAAATGGCAAATATAAACAGTGGCATAGAAATAAATTATCAAAATAAACTCTTAACCAATAAAATTTAGAATTATCTCTAATTTATTCCCTATTCCCTATTCCCCATTCCCCATTCCCTAAATTCCGTGACTCAAACTTATCAATCACAAATTAATAATTCAACACAAACCAAAAAATGCTTGCATTGGCTACCTACATTTGGATGGCTTCCTTTCGCTTTAGCAATCAATAGCTTTATTATTCCTCCTGGAACAGCGGTAGCTTATTGGGGAAGATGGATAGGATTAATCGTTTTATTAATTTACGGTTTCAACAAAGTATTTATTTCCGGAAAATGGGAACGCAATAATTTTGACCGCTTCGCGTTTTTGGTATTTACAGTAATTATTATCAGTACAGCTTATGCTGATTTAAATGGGGTACTGTATGCAGCAGGCTTTTATCAAACAGGTATTTTCAAAGCAGTTTCTTTTCTATTAGCTTATCTATCTTTAACTTGGGGAGTGCAAAGTGTACTTAATTCTTTTAACGATGCTACAGCAATTATTAAAAATTTAGTTTACAGTGCTACTGTTATTTATACTATTGGATTAATTGGTAATGCACTTAGAATAATTCCTATTTTAATGGGCGCTCCCAGCGGTATATTTTTTAATCCAAATGCTACCGCCGCTTTAGGAATTGTCATTTTACCTTTATCTATATGGTTTTCATCTAGACAGAAACACTGGGGAATATTAAGGTTTCTCCCAACTTTAATTATATTTACTGCAATTATTATCAGTGGCGCAAGAACTCCCTTAGTTGCTTTAAGTATCTTATTACTTTACTACCTGATATGTTGGTCGAGATATAAAGGTATAGGAATGTTAATGATATATGGCATTGCTACAATAGCTATTAGCGCTTTGTTAATATTAAGTGTAGATTTTTTGCAATCATCTTTCTTTGACAAATTATACGAAAATTTAACTACTTCTACAGGTGCGGGTATTACTAGTCATCGTACTAATTTACTTTGGCCATTGTACATTGAAAAGATTTTTGCTTCGCCGATTTCTTTATTAATTGGTAATGGTTGGGGAAGCGAAGAAGCTTTATTATTACATAAATCTTCCCAGAGCATTTTCTTTGATAGATTATGGTTAGGAACTGCTCATAATGGATATATTGGTTTGACATACCAAATTGGTTTAATTGGTAGTTTATTAACATTTGTTCCTTTATGGTCAATTGTTATCAACCAAATCAAAGAGAGTTCAAATTATATAAACAAAGAGCATTTTGAATTGAAATTAGCATTATGTAGCGCTCTTTTAGCTGAATTATGTCTTTGTGTTTTTGAATCCGGATTTTATAACATCGGTTCCGCTCATTCTTTACCCGGTTGGTTAGTTGCTTATATGGCAGTTAAATTGTCATATTTACAAGCTGATTTTAATAATTAATTTTCTCATCCCCCAACTCTATTTTATGAAAATACTTCATGTTATTCCCTCAATTAGCCCATCATTGGGTGGTCCGACTACTGTAGTTTTAAATTTAGTTAAAGCTCTACTAAACAACGGAGTTGAAACAGAAATAGTCACAACTAACCACAACGGTTCAAAACCATTCGATGTTCCTTTATACCGAAAAATCGAATACCAAGGGGTTCGGGTTTGGTTTTTACCTTACTTTTCACCACCTATGAAAGAGTTTATCTTTTCTCCTGCTATGACCAAATGGCTGTGGCAAAATATCAACAACTATGACATTCTCGATAACCATTATCTTTTCTCTTATGCTCCGAGTGCAGCTGCGGCGATCGCCAAGTGGCACAATATTCCTTATACAATTCGTACTCAAGGGCAGTTAACATCTTGGGCTTTAACTCAAAGTAAGCTAAAAAAACAAATATATTCCATGCTGGTTGAGCGTCGCAATCTCAACAATGCAGCAGCTATACATTGTACAACGGAAGCTGAAGCGATTGATGTACGTAAATATGGTATTAAAGCTCCTATTATTAAACTACCTTTAGGTGTAGAACAAGTTGCTGTTAATCCCCAAGCAAAATTACGACTTCATTCTAAATACAACATTTCTCCCCAGACTCCGATAATACTATTCCTTTCTCGGCTGCGTCATAACAAATGTCCAGATTTGTTAATCAAAGTACTTAGTCTTATAAATACCAATTGCCTCGATTTTCATCTTTTGATTGCAGGTACCGGAGAGCCGGATTATGTCAACTATTTGAAAAAACTTCTAATATCTTTGAACTTAACAAATCGCGTTACATTTACTGGTTTTGTGCAAAACGAACAAAAGAATTTATTACTACAAGGTGCAGACTTGTTTGTTTTACCTTCTGTTTCGGAAAACTTTAGTATAGCCACAGCAGAAGCAATGGCAGCAGGAAAACCTGTAATTGTGACTCCTGGTGTACAGCTTGCTCCAGAAATCATCGCAGCCAATGCTGGGTTAGTGGTAGAACAAAATGTTAATACTTTGCTTGGGGGTATATCTAAGTTACTTAGCTCTCCTAAATTAAGAGAAGAATTAGGAAACAATGGCTCTACTTGGGCAAGCAATCGTTACTGTCCCAATCAAATTGCGAGTAATCTTACTAACGTATACAGTGCCATTATTAACAAAATTGATTTTGATGAATCTTCCATTTCACAAGTTCAAGAATACAGAAGTATCAATAATAATTATAAAATTGCAATGCCAAGATATTAATCTAATGCTGTCTCATTTCAATATTAGTTTAGAAGAAATTTCGAGCAAAATTATATAAAAGTTATCATAACCGAGTCCGCTATTTTAATTTATTTATATCTATTAGAATCACACAACTGCTGGTATTTATTATC
>JBARZF010000259.1:0-2472 GCA_049649675.1 Rivularia sp. (in: cyanobacteria)
TCTTGCTCGCTTGCTGCTACGAGCGAGCAAGATGCTCGCACTACTATTTTGAAGGTAACTGCTAACTGCTAACTGTTCACTGCTAACTGTTCACTGCTAACTGCTAACTGTTCACTGTTCACTGCTAACTGCTAACTGATAACTGATAACTGAAAACTCAACCTATTGATTGATTGCACTTTGATAAATACAGTTTAATTTGAACTTGGGTTAAGCATTTATTCCAGGGTTAAATCTGTATACAAAAATTTATGAAAGACTTAAAAGGAAAAAACGTTATTATTACGGGTGCTGGGAAGGGAATTGGTAAGGCGATCGCCATGCGTTTTGCTGAGGAAGGGGCGAATGTAGCCTTAAATTATTACAATCAACCGAAAAAAGCACAAGACGCGCAAGAAATGATGCTTAGGGAGCAAAATAGCCTGCAAATAGAAAATTACGGCGTTAAACATCTGCTGATTGAGGCCGATATTTCAAAAGAAGAAGATGTAGTAAATATGTTCTCTAAGGCTGTAGATAAGTTTGGTGGTGTAGATATTTTAATCAACAATGCCAGCATTCAAGCTAGTGGTGCTTCTTCTCATCAAATAAACATTGCTGAATTTGATCGCATCATTGCTGTTAATCTCAGAGGGACTTATATTTGCTCTCGCGAAGCTATCAAGCACTTTTTAGAAACAAGTCACAGTGGTGTAATTATCAATAATTCCAGCATCCACGAAGTTATCCCCAAACCTTATTATGCAGCCTATTCTGCCAGCAAAGGAGGCATGGAAAATCTAACTCGTACTCTAGCTTTAGAATATGCACATATGGGAATTCGGATTAACTCTATTGCACCCGGCACTACAGCGACACCCATCAACCCTTGGGCTTCCTCACCCGAAGAAAAATCCAAAGTCGAACAACACATACCCATGCGTCGCACCGGAACACCCGAAGAAATGGCTGGTGTAGTCGCGTTTCTAGCCTCCTCCGAAGCCTCTTACATCACCGGACAAACTATATTTGTAGACGGTGGCTTAACTTTATATGCAGATTTTCGTCAGCCTTGGTGCTAACAGTTATCAGTGAGCAGTGAACAGTTACCAACTCTTCACTCCTAACTCCTAACTCTTTACTTCATCTAATTAAGTATATAAAAGGATATAGATTACGGTTTAAAAAAGTTTCTCATGATAGAGGAATCACCAACAGTTAATAGCTAATATATTAATTAAGAAAGCAACGAAGAAATAACATAACCAAATTTTTGGTTAATTATAAATCAATTAAAGGAGTCAATTATGAGCGCTGAAGATAAAGCAAAAGCTGCTGCTAAGAATATTGAAGGTAAAGCTCAAGAAGCAATGGGCAATGTTACCGGCGATCCTGAAGATCAAGCAGCAGGAAAAGCGAAGCAAGGTGAAGCTGAAGCTCGTCAAACTGTAGAGAATGCAAAAGACAAAGTTAAAAAAGCGATTGATTAATTTTTTAATAACTATAAATTCATTAGTGAATGAATAATAACCTTTGATTAGATTATGATTCACTAGATGGAATAATTGAGTTTTAAAATAAAGGAGTTAGATTCATTTCTAGCTCCTTTATTTTAATGTTTAAGGTTAGTTAAAGGCAAAAGCGAACGGGGAACAGTAGTGTATAGGAAACATTAATAAATAATATGACAAGTTATTTCAATAAATTCAAAATTATAAAATCATAAAATTATTAATCTAAAGAACAGGCATCAGGTATTAAGATGAAAAATCCAAAATCCAAAATCCAAAATCCAAAATCCAAAATCGATTGACAAGTGGTAACAAAAAATGTGAGAATTTTTATTAATTTCCGATCGAAATATATCTGGATTGTTAACTAATTTTTTGTTCTAATTTGGGTTGTGACAATGAATATTTCTTTTAACTACGTTTTAGCAGAGCTAATTGACAATACTTATGGTAGAACTGACTACTATATGTCACTGACAGGAATAGTTGTAGTAGGTTTTATTGCAGCAGTTTCTATTGGCTCCATTGCTTGGTACAATTCTAAGCGTCCCGTAGGTTGGGAAGATAAAGAACGTCCCGATATTGTTCCAGACATTGAAAAGTCGAAAAGTCCTGGTTTGTAGTATTTAAACTGCAATTCAATTAACAATATTTCTATAGCATTGCTAAATTGTTCGTAACTATTAAGAAACCCGGCTTTTAAAAAACCGGGTTCCTTAAAAAATAAAATTTTTGAACTTTGTTAAAGCTACTCAAAAAGGCAAATACGATCGCTAAAGAAAATGTTTATGGATAATAAAAAGGGAAAATAATTTTATTACCTTTAACCTTTAACATGCAGACGTTTGACCTTTTACTAGACATCTCCGGAAATCAACAAAAACCCCTCTCCAAACCTCTCCCCCACAGGGAGAGAGGCTTAATTTTCCCCCTTCCCTGCTCCGGGAAGGGGGGTAGGGGGCTCGCGGTTTTACCGAAAAGT
>JBARZF010000260.1:0-6211 GCA_049649675.1 Rivularia sp. (in: cyanobacteria)
GTGCGAGCATCTTGCTCGCTAGCCGTGACAAGCGAGCAAGATGCTCGCACTACGTAAACCCATCAAAATTAATGAAATGAACCAGTAGTACTTCACCACATAAGTTTTGATGGGTATTGTCTCAGTCCTATTTATAGGACTTTCGCTCCACCGACAGGGACTTGCAGTAAGAAGGCGGATTAGATACACACCCATCAAAATTAGTGTGGCGAAGTATTATTTATTGCAACTAACAACTAATAACGAATAACTAATTATGACTAATTTAATAAAAATTGCTGTGGTTGGGGTTGGACGTTGGGGTGTTCATTTATTAAGAAATTTTTTAGAGCATCCCCAAGTAGAAGTAGTGGCAGTAGTAGATCCTAGTTCTGAATCTTTAACGAAAGTAGAACGGCAATATGATTTAGGGAAAAATTCTGAAAAAAATGTTTTATTAACTACCAAATGGCAAGAACTTCAACAGTTGCCTGAATTAAATGCGGTAGTAATTGCTACTCCTGCCGTGACCCATTATTCATTGATAGTAGACGCTTTAAATTGGGGATGTCATGTTTTAGCTGAAAAACCTCTAACTATTAATCCCGACTATTGCCGCGAGCTATGCAAATTGGCCGAAAAACAGCAGTTAATTCTGATGGTAGATCACACCTACTTATTTCATCCGGTGGTAGAAAAAGGGCAAGCAGTATTGCAAGCCGGTGCTGTAGGAGATTTACGCTACGGTTACGCAACGCGCACCCATTTGGGACCAGTACGCCAGGATGTTGATGCACTATGGGATTTAGCTATTCACGATATAGCAATTTTTAACAATTGGTTGGGCGAATCACCAATTATTGCTCAAGCAACGGGAAAAGTTTGGCTGCAACAAAAAGCTATTAATTCTCCCCCCCTATCCGATTTAGTCCAGGTAACGCTAACATATGCTTCGGGTTTCCAAGCGTTCATTCATCTATGCTGGCTCAATCCCGACAAGCAGCGGCGTTTGGTAATTGTAGGTAGTAAGGGCAGCTTAATTTTCGATGAAATGTTAATTGATAAGCCTTTAACGTTAATGCAGGGTGAGTTTGAACGTCAGGAAAATCGCTTTATTCCTGTAAATCAACAGCAAAAAGTTTTAGAAGTCGAAAAAGGGGAACCACTAAAACGAGTTTGCAACGGTTTTATTGAATCCATTCAGCAAAATACTCCGTCATCAATATCTAATGGTTGGGTAGGTACAGAGCTAGTAGAAATTCTCACCGCTCTTACTCAATCCTTAGAAGCAGGAGGTGAACCTATTTCTATAAAAAATAACGATAAACGAGAATAAAACTGTTGTGGGATGGGCTTCTAGTCCGTCCCTTCTTATTATTAATCTGTGCGGTTTGCACTTAATTGAAAACCGCTATATTGCTATTTTAAGTTACCTTGAATAGTAGCTTGTGCTACTTTACCATTCCCATTTACCAAAAATATGGGTTTAAAGCCCCGCCTCTTTTAGGGCGGCTTTGATTTTATTGTGTTACAATTTTATCATAAGTAATCTGTGATAAGATGCTCATCTACGAAAGTAAGTTAAAAGGAACTCAAGACCAATACACAAAGCTTGATGAAGCTATCCGTACTGGTTTGTTTGTTCGTAATGCTTGCATTCGTTTGTGGATGGATGGTTTTGCTAAAAGTCGCAATGACTTGTACAAACATTGTAAAAATTTAGCAGATAATCCAGAATTCCCTTGGGCTAAAAAGTTGAACTCCCAAGCCCGACAAGCTAGTGCCGAAAGAGCTTGGGCATCTATTAGTCGATTCTTTGATAACTGTAAGAAGAAAATACCAAGAAAAAAGGGTTTTCCTAAGTTTAAGAAAAACCGTCCTAATCATGGATCGGTTGAGTACAAACAATCAGGTTACAAACTATCTGAAGATAGAAAGTATATTAACTTCACTGATGGCTTTGAAGCAGGATTATTTAGACTTTGGGGAACTCGCAACCTGCACTATTATCAACTTAACCTTCGTTAAACGAGTTAGAGTTGTTAGACGTGCTGACGGGTATTATGCACAGTTTTTGATTGACCATGACAGGATACAAAAAAGAGAACCAACAAGTAAAACTTTAGGATTAGATGTTGGGTTAAAGCATTTCTATACTGATAGTAATGGGGAAACAGTAGATAATCCGTTATTCCTGAGAAAGTCTGAACGTCAACTTAAACGACTACACAAACGAGTATCTCATAAGTTTGTTAAAGGACAAAAGCAGTCTAATAACTATAAAAAACGATTACAAAAATTAGCCAGAAAACACCTTAAAATAAGTAGGCAACGTAAAGACTTTGCTGTGAAAACGGCATTGTGCGTAGTTCGGTCTAACGACTTGATTGCTTATGAAGATTTGAAGGTGAGAAATATGGTTAAAAATCATCATTTAGCTAAGTCTATTAGCGATGCTTCTTGGAGTTTATTTCGAGAATGGGTTGAGTATTTTGGAAAAGTATTTGGAGTTGTAACTGTTGGAGTACCTCCCCACAATACATCTCAAAATTGCTCTAGTTGCGGGCAGAAAGTTGTTAAATCTTTATCAACTAGAACGCACAAATGTTTGTGTGGATTTGTTTGTGATAGAGATAAAAATGCTGCCTTAAATATTCTTGAAATCGGATTGCGTACTGTAGGGCATACAGTAACGTCTAGTCTAGAACTAGAAAAAGCCTCTGGAGAGAACAACCTCTAATTAGAAGAATAAATTCTTTTAAGTAAGTTGTCTCAGGGAAAGAGGAAACCCTGCATAGTAATACGCAGGAATCACCGTCCCTTTTAGGGCGGTGAGGATGTCAAACAATCATGTTTATTAGAAAACGTAGATTTATTCTCGGTATCTATTAAAGGTAAAGTAATTTTAACTGTAGTACCTCGATCTATCCCCGGACTTTCAAGAGCGATCGTTCCTCCCATCAATTCGATTAAGTTGCGTGAAATTGCTAGTCCTAACCCCGTACCGTTATGCTGGCGCGTATTGCTAGCATCTACCATCACGAAAGGACGAAATAGTTTTTGCTGTTGCTCGGTATCGATACCTATACCTGTATCAATGACGGCAACCGTTACCCAGGATTTATTGTTACGATTTTGAATTTCTGTGGTTATGGTAATGCTTCCTGCTTCAGTAAACTTTGTCGCGTTACTAATTACGTTGATTAAAACTTGCTTGAGCTTCGCTGCATCTGCATTAACTCGAATTTGCTCTTCTAAGATGCTCATATTCAACTGCAAACCTTTTTGTCGAATATTAAGCGACTGCAAGCTAATTACTTCGTTAATTACTTGACAGAAATCTATTGGTTTGATTGCGACTGAAAGTTTACCTGCTTCGATTCTAGAAATATCAAGCAGGTCATTAATAATACCTAATAAATGAATCGCGGTTTCATCCGCACGTTTGAGAAACTCTTTTTCTTCTTCTCGATCGTCACACATATCATCTCGAACCAAGCGTATGGAGTTGATGATGATGTTTAAGGGGTTTCTCAATTCGTGGGAAGTTGTAGCCAAAAAATGGCTTTTACTTTGATTTGCAGTTTTTGCGTCTTTCCAAGCAATTTCTAACTCTTCAGCCCATGCTTTGAGTCTTTCAACCATTTGATCTAATGCTTGCGCTAACTGATTGAATTCCCGAATGTTGAAATTATGGGGAACGGGGGAAGAACTATCTGATAAATGAAGATTCAAGGCATAATCGCGTAGTTGTTCTACTGGATGCGCTAAGTAACGAGCCACATACAGCGATGCGAGTAAAGTCGCAGCAATCAAACCAACAGTTAAAACAAATAAAATTAACTTGATTTCTTTCAAGCCGACTAAAGCATTATCCAAGCTCGTAACGGCTAATATTACCCATTTTTGTCCGCCATCATCAATTGGGCTGTTAATAGCTGTATATCCAGCAAGTAACTGTTTGCCTTCTTTTTCAAAAAACAAATCTGAAGCTTCTTCATCTCCGGATATAGCATTTTTTACAATCTGCTGTAACTTTTTTCCATCTGAATGTTCGGCGATGTTGGTACCTATTCGTTGAAAAATCGGGTGTGCCAAAATTGTCCCGTTTTCTGCAATTACTACCGTAGAACCTGTTAATAATCCAGGATTATTTTTTATTTTTCCGTGCAGTAGTTGCGACTGCATACGTAAGGTATAACGTAATTTACCTTGAGTATCGTAGACCGGAGAAGACAAGTTTAGCTCTAGCTTTGAGGGTTCATTTTCTAAACTATTTTTTCTAATTGCTGGAGGTAAAATAGGTTCAATTTGAACTTTATTCGGAGAGAGAGAAAAATTATTCAAACTAGTTAATTGTTTACCACAATTTCCAGCAATAATATTGTTGCTACTCGGGCTTGTCAATTGAATACATTTTATTTGTCTGGGCAATTCTTTCGCTAACTGAGTAACAAATTGTTGTACCAACTGAGGCTGACCCGATTGAAGAACCGTAGTTTGGGAAGCAATAAATAGATTACTTTTGAGCGCATCAATAGTATTGACAATATTCTCTCCTTTGAGAATCGCACTTTCAGTTAAATTCTGATGGGCAATTTCTATTAGGCTAGAACGTGCTTTTTTATAGCCGACAAACTCACCTATCAATAAGACTGGTACTGATAGCAATAATATCTTGGATATTATAATTCGACGAAATGATGATTGACGAAAATTCACCATTGGCATTCCAGGGTAAGCATTTGATCTTCAAACGTTAAAGTAAATGTGATTTAACAAGTTAATATACTTCTATTATTAAGTTTATTATTCCGGTAGAGTCAAGTTATTAAATTCTTGTTAACAAAAAAGAACTGTGAGATACCAAATTTTATCGGCGAAAATTAAAATTTAGATAATTTGGTACTTGGTAATTGGTATATCTTTGTTACACTTTATCAACCTTCACATTTCAGATGAGTATTGAGGTAGATATGATAAAATCAATAGCCTTGCTACAAGAGTATTGTTTGTTGTATGGCGATTATGCTTTGAACTTTATCGCACCAATCTAACTGTATTACATGTAATAAATATCAGCTATAAAAGTTTTCTATTGATTGGTATTGCTCGTTCAGAAAATATCAATATCGCGATTAGCGTTACTCTAACGAGTCAGCAAGCTGAACGCGCAGCGTGTCCCCTTGGGACTCAGCTAGACACCGGAGGCGTATCGCACCATAATCATGACAAAACAATCTCGTCCTCAGACCATAATCGTTTTGGTAATGAGTGCAGATGGGAAAATAGCAGATGTTACTCGTTCTCCAGCCAGATTCGGTTCAAAGAATGATAAAACACACTTAGAAAAACAAATTGCTACAAAGGATGCTGTTTTGTTTGGTGCTGGTACTTTACGCGCTTACGGTAAAACTTTAACTGTATCGCATCCAGACCTATTACAGCATCGATCCGGCAATGGTAAGCCACCCCAACCCGTTCATATCGTGATTTCTGATTCAGGTAAGCTAAATCCAGGTTTACGCTTCTTTCAACAGCCAGTTTAACGTTGGTTAATTTCAACAGCTACAGGAGCGAACTTTTGGCAAACAAGACCGGAATTTGAACGTATATTAGTATTTGATACGCCCGCAGGAAAAGTTGATATTCATGCAGCGTTAAAATATTTGACTATATCGGGTATAGCACAGTTGGGAATTTTAGGTGGCGGAAACTTGGCAGCGAATCTTTTAGAGCTAAATTTAATTGATGAGATTTGGCTGACCAAAAAAATGGGATTCAAGCCCCGTCCTTATAGGGCGGCTTTTTCGACTGTTGTGGTAGAATTTAAATAGTCGCCATAGGGCATTGGGAGACTTTAAACGAACGTCGAGGGATGGTAAGACTAATAAAGGTAGCACAACCCAATGAAGCGTTAAGGAATCCTCGGACTTCAGGACGAGGAGGTATGTCAATATCTGTCTTTTGATTTTAGGTGGTGAAGATGCTCCGACACCAGTTGAAGATTGCGGATTGAGGGCGAAAGTTGCTCCACGCTTGCAACTGATGGAAGTTCGTACCGAAAACCAAGAAGTATTTCTTCACTATTCCCTGCAACAATTCCCAGATTAGACTACGCTGTAGGAAGCTTTTGCCGCTCCTAAATGTGTCTTTAACTCCGATGGTGGAAAAAATTAAGTCGAGTTATTCTCTGTTGTGGATTGATAAAGTTGCTGAAGTACCCAAAAAT
>JBARZF010000261.1:0-2422 GCA_049649675.1 Rivularia sp. (in: cyanobacteria)
GAAGCCAACTTACGTTTAGTTGTGGCGATCGCCAAAAAATATCAGCATCGTAATTTGGAGTTTGTCGATTTAATTCAAGAAGGAACTTTGGGTTTACAAAGAGGAGTAGAAAAGTTCGATCCCGATAAAGGATATAAATTTTCTACCTACGCTTATTGGTGGATTAGACAAGCAATTACGCGGGCTTTAGACCAAAAAAGTCGTTCCATTCGTCTACCAATTCACGTATGTCAAACCCTGAAAAAAATTAAGAAAGCACGTCGGGATTTAACCCAAGAATTAGGACGCACCCCGACGATGGCGGAAATTGGTTCTCAAGTTTCTTTAAAGCCTTCGCAAATTCAAGATTATTTACATATGTCTCGTCAACCCGTATCCTTAGATTTACGAGTTGGTGAAGGACAAGACACCGAATTACAAGACTTACTCGAAGATACAAGTTCTTCTATAGATGATTACGTCAACAGTCAATCACTCAAAGAATGTCTTGACGAAATGCTTGTAGAATTAACACCACAACAGCGACAAGTTGTTAACTTACACTTTGGCTTAAGCGACGGACGCGAATTAACATTAACAGAAGTCGCAAAACGTATGGATATTTCCCATACCAGAGTCAGACAGCTACAGCGTCAAGCAATCGCTCGCTTGCGTCGCAAAAAAATGAAAGTCAAAAGTTTTATCGCATGATTTGGGCATTGGACATTGGGGATTGGGAATTGGGGATTGGTAATTGGTAATTGGTAATTGGTAATTGGTAATTGGTAATTGTCTCCCCCTCTACCCCCTCTCCCCCCTCCCCCATCCAACTATTCGGATTAAAAAAAGCAATGCTAAAACCCTGGATGGTAATCGGAGCCGTAACTTTAATAGTGGCTCTTGCAAGTAATATAATCAGACCAAAAGATATCAAATGGTTTAAGCGATTGCAAAGACCGAGTTGGTTGACATTTGAAAAGCTGATTCCGGTAATTTGGACGGTAATTTTTATATGTGGTGCATGGTCTGCTTATATAGTTTGGGAAAGCGAACCTGGTAGTTCCCAAACTTGGTTTTTAATGGGTTTTTATTTAGTACTTGAAATTGTTGTTGTTGCTTTCACTCCTGTTTCCCTTTGGTTGCAAAGCATGAAAGCTGGAGCAATTATCGGAGGAGTAGGTTTTGTTATCGGATTAATTCTTACTTTGTTTGTTTTACCAGTTTCTGGTTGGGCGGCGCTGTTATTAGTGCCTTATTTAATTTGGAGTCCTATTGGTACTTTTACAGCTTGGAAAATATATCAGTTAAATCAGTGAACAGTTAGCAGTTAGCAGTTAGCAGTTAACAGTTAATAAATCAAAATCAATAATTCATTATTAGAAGTATCATAATTAAACAAAATATATTATTGTAGTGGGAGCATCTTGCTCCCTAATAGCAATTAAAAAACATTTATTAACAATTACCAATTATCAATTATCAATTACCAATTAACAATTACCAATTATCAATTACCAATTACCAATTACCAATTACCAACTATCAATTCCCAATTACCAATCCCCCAATTACCAATTACCAACTCCCAATTACCAATCCCCCAATTACCAACTCCCAATTACCAACTACCAACTACCAACTACCAATTACCAATTAATAATTCCCAATTCCCAACTACCAACTACCAACTATCAACTATCAACTATCAACTATCAACTATCAACTATCAACTATCAACTATCAATTATTAACTAATATATGATAATTGCACAAGCACCGTCTGCAACAGAAAATGCAAAAGAGGAAATAACTTCGGCTTGGGATAGAACTCAATTATTGATAGATAATACTATCGCTCGATTGCCAAGTATTATCTTGGCAATTGTTGTTTTTATTGTCTTTTTCTTTCTTGCTAGGGGTATTAAGTTAGCAATAAGACGAGTAACGCGCCATCGTCGTAATGCTCGCAGTTTGGGAATGGTTTTAGGACGTTTGGCACAGGGGACGATAATTTTAATCGGTGCATTTGTAGCGATGACAATTATTATTCCCTCGTTTAAAGTTGGCGATTTAGTGAATCTGTTGGGAATCAGTGGTGTAGCAGTTGGTTTTGCTTTCCGCGATATTTTACAAAACTTCCTTGCTGGTATTTTAATTTTACTTACTGAGCCTTTTGAAATTAACGACCAAATTGTATTTAAAAGCTTTGAAGGTACTGTAGAAAATATTGAAACCCGAGCGACTACAATTAGAACTTATGATGGTCGTCGGATTGTGATTCCTAATGCGGAACTATTTACTAATTCCGTCACGGTTAATACTGCTTTTGACAAACGACGCATAGAATATGATTTCGGCATCGGCTATGGGGATGATATTGACCACGCTAAACAGTTAATTCTAGAAGCAATAAACGAAACCGAAGGCGTGCTTCAAGATCCTC
>JBARZF010000262.1:0-2700 GCA_049649675.1 Rivularia sp. (in: cyanobacteria)
TCTGCCGTAAATACCAGCAGTACTGCAACGGGGGAGCGTCCCCTAGTGGTTGCAACTACTAGCGTCATATGTGACCTAACAAAACAAGTAGCGGCTCAAACTGTTGACTTGAAGTGTTTAGTTGATGCAGGTCAAGATCCCCACACATATCAGCCCAAACCGGATGACCGCAAAGCAATCGAGCAGGCTAATTTAGTTTTATACGGTGGTTATGATTTTGAACCTGGTATTATCAAGTTAGTTCAAGCAAGCAGTAATGAGGCTCCAAAAGTAGCGGTTCATGAAGTTGCTGTTCCTAAACCGATTATTGGGGAAGAACACGATCACTCTCATTCCGGACATGAGGGAGAAGAAAAACATTCAGAAGAAAAAGCACCAGACCCTCATGTATGGCATAATCCTCAAAATGGGGTGCAAATGGTGGAAGCTATTCGTAGTAATTTAGAAAAAGTTGCTCCAGATAACGCTCAGTTGTATGCAACTAATGCCGAGAAAATCACTGGGGAAATTAAAGAAATAGATGGCTGGATTAAGCAAAATGTGGCTACAATTCCTGAAAATCAACGTAAATTAGTTACCACTCACGACGCTTTAAGCTACTATACCCAGGCATATAATATTGACTACGAAGGTGCAATTGAAGGTTTGAGTACTGAAGTACAACCAACAGCAGCAAGAATAGGTGAACTTTCAAAAGAAATTAAACAAGAGAACATACCGACAATATTTGCTGAAACTACCCATAGTCCTAAACTACTTGAAAGAATTGCTCAAGAAGCCAACGTGAAAGTTTCTCCAGAAAAACTATATGCTGATGGTTTGGGCGAACAAGGTACTGATGCTGATAGTTATCAAAAAATGTTAGTTGCTAATACTAAAGCCATTGTTGATGGTTTGGGAGGTAAATATACAGCTTTTGGACAATAATAGCCCTGACTGAAATTAAAGTAATTAATCATTAGTTTGACTAGCTTAGAGGTTGTGGAATGGGAGTAAATCAATCAGAATCTTTGTGAAAAAGCTGGGTTTCTTAAGAATACATCAAACTTAAAAATTTGATTTTTAGTTAAGTTGTTTGTAGGTAAATCTAGAAATCTGGTTGATTATTTTTTAGGTTTGGGGTGTACTCCGGTTTTATTCGTAATTAATAGTTAATCAATATCAGGGTCAAAAATAGGTGGTGTAAGCATAAGAAGGCACCATCTGCATTTATTTGCTTGCTCTGTATTCTAAATGTAAGTGTGAGGAGAAAAGAATCATGAAGAAAAGTTTGTGGAAGTTTTTAGTCGTTAGTCCCGTCGTGTTTGCAACATCATTATTAATTAATGACAGCGCTGTTGCACAAACTCAATCTCAAGAAGAAACATTAGGACAAGTCACCTCTGTTTCTCAGTTTTCTGATGTACAGCCCACAGATTGGGCATTTCAAGCATTACAGTCTTTGGTAGAGCGTTACGGTTGTATCGCGGGTTATCCAAATGGAACTTACCGAGGAAATCGTGCTTTAACTCGTTATGAATTTGCTGCTGGTTTGAATGCTTGTCTAGATAGAGTCAATGAGTTGATTGCAAGCGCAACCGCAGACCTCGTTACTAAAGAAGACCTTGCAACTTTACAAAGACTGCAAGAAGAGTTTTCAGCAGAGCTAGCAACTCTTAGAGGAAGAGTAGATGCTCTAGAAGCACGTACTGCTGAATTAGAAGCAAATCAATTCTCCACAACTTCTAAACTCGAAGGTGAAGTAGTTGTCGGGATTACAGATGTATTTGAAGGAGATACTAACGACGACAATACTACATTAGGTGCAAGAGCAAGAATCAACTTTGTTACCAGCTTCACAGGAAAAGACACCCTATACACTAGACTGCAAAGCAATAATATAGTTGCTCCCGATATTGGTACACCTGAAGGAGGGTTAGCTTTTGCTGGTGAGAGCGGAGATAACAACGTTGAATTAGATGCACTTTGGTACGGTTTTCCTTTAACTAAGAGTACTAACGTCATCGCGATCGCAAATGCAGGTGCAGCAGATGATGTCGTAGATACAGTCAACTTATTTGATGGTGATGGTACTGAAGGAGCTTTATCTAGCTTTGGTACTCGTAACCCCATCTATGGAGCAATGGATGGTGCGGGTTTGGGAGTTACCCAAGAGTTCGGCAAGAATCTATCTTTGAGTTTGGCTTATTTAGCTGGTTCTGCAAGCGATCCTAGTACTGATAATGGTTTATTCAACGGTTCCTACGGTGCATTAGCACAACTAACATTTGCACCAAGCGATCGCTTTAAAGTTGGTTTAACTTATATTAATTCCTACAATCAGTTCAATGGTGCTGGTAGTAGTGCTTCTAACTTTAATACAGTTTCACCATTGGATAATATTTGTACCATCGCAGATACTCCTTTTAGTGCCGATTCCTATGGTGTTCAAGCATCATTAGGAATCAGTAAAAACTTGGTATTAGGTGGTTGGGCTGGTTATACTAATGCTCGTAATTTAACCACATCAGCGGCTTTTCCAGACCGTGGAGAAGCAGAGATATGGAACTGGGCTGTAACTTTAGGATTACCCGATTTGGGTAAAAAAGGAAACTTGGCTGGGGTTATCTTCGGTATGGAACCCAGACTTACTGATTCTAGTATTGATGGTTTGAATGAAGATCCAGATACTTCATATCACATCGAAGCATTCTATCAGTA
>JBARZF010000263.1:0-2545 GCA_049649675.1 Rivularia sp. (in: cyanobacteria)
AAAGGAATTGCCATCGATTGGGTTGGTTTTGACGGCGATTACGAACGATATCGTACACCTTTACCTACTTATCCCTTTGATCGACAGCGTTATTGGGTAGAAGCTCCCGATTGGTATCGTAATGGACTAATTCCTCAACATAATGGGAATGGCAAAGAAAGTAGCCAAAAAATCGCAGAAATTCCAGCAGAGATCGAAAATTCGTTATATCAAATCGAGTGGAAACCCGATTTAGGATTCCATTTAGATTCGGTGAATGGAAGTAACGGTGACAAGGAAATAAACAATCAAATTAGTAGTGCCCAAAATTGGCTGATATTTGCTGATAAGCAGGGAATTGGAGCAAAAATTGCCGATAAATTACGCGAGCATGGTTTTTGTTGCACTTTAGTCTTTCCCGGTCATAAATATCAACAAATTGAACCACAAAACTTTATTCTCGATCCCCTTAATCCCCAAGATTTTCAAAAACTTTTCCAAAACTTACCTCAAATCCATCGGGTAGTGCATTTATGGAGTTTAGATATACCTTCTCCAACAGCAACGGAAGATTTGAGTTCCAAGTCTCAATTAAGTTGTGGTAGTACATTACATTTAGTCCAAGCACTGTTAGGAACAGATAACGAACCGCCTGGTTTGTGGTTAGTAACCCAAGGAACTCAAGCGATCGCAGATTATCCGGTAACAGGTGTAGCTCAATCTCAGTTGTGGGGAATGGGCAAAGCGATCGCTATTGAACATCCCGAATTAAATTGCGTGCGGTTAGATTTAAATCCGGAAACAACTGGGGATGAGGTAAACATTCTTTGGGCAGAAATTCAGCATTCCCTTAAGTTACAAGACACTAGGGAAGGGGGAAAATTAAGCCTCTCTCCTAGTAGGAGAGAGGTTTGGAGAGAGGTTTTTTCCGAACCGGAGATGTCTATTGAAGATCAAATTGCTTGGCGAGATAACACTCGTTATGTTCCCAGATTAAGACGTTACTGTGCCCCAGAAACTAACGGTAAATCTCTGAGCATTAAAGCAGATGGTACTTATTTAATTACAGGTGGATTGGGGGATCTGGGTTTAAAAGTTGCTAGTTGGCTCGTAGAAAAAGGTGCTAAAAACTTAGTTTTACTAGGAAGGAGTAAACCACAAAAAGCTGCTAGTTCTCAATTGGCAGAAATGGAACAACTTGGAGTTCAAGTAGTTGTAGCTACTGCCTCGGTATCCGATTTAGGAGAAATTACTACTGTATTCAACGACATTCAGCAAAATATGCCTTCTTTAAGAGGTATAATTCATGCTGCTGGTACTACCAATGACGGTATAGTAGAGAATTTAAATTGGGATGCCTTTGAATCGGTTTTAGCTCCCAAAGTGCAAGGAGCTTGGAATCTGCATTGTTTATCAGCGGATAAGGATTTAGATTTCTTCGTTGTTTTTTCATCCCTAGCTTCCTTGCTCGGTTCTGCTGGTCATGCTAATTATGTAGCAGCCAATAGTTTCCTTGATAGCTTAGCCGCTTATCGTCACAACCAGAAATTACCAGCTTTAAGTATTAACTGGGGAGCGTGGTCAAAAATCGGACTTGCAGTTCGGAATTCTCAAATCGAGAGACTTGAGAAAATGGGTATAAATGCAAGCACTCCAGAAGAAGGATTGCAGGTGTTGGAAAAACTGTTGCGTTGTCAAGCTACTCAGGTAGGATTTATCGGCATTAATTGGTCGGTATTTAAGCAGAATACTTGGTCAAATCCTCCTTTCTTTAAGGATTTTAAACAAGCATCAGCAGAACTATCCCCACAACCTGAAAACTTAACTTTTCGCCAGCAATTAGCAAAAACTGCTGTGGGCGATCGCCGTGAGATATTATCCACTCACATTTGCTTTTTAGTAGCGAAAACTTTAGGATTAAAATCCGCCCAAAAACTAGATAAAACGGCGCGGTTGATTGATTGCGGACTAGATTCTTTGATGGCAATTGAGTTACGTAACGATCTGCAATCGAGTTTAGAATGTTCTTTGCGTTCTACTTTATTTTTCGACCATCCTACTACATCCGCTTTAATAGAATATTTGGCTTCAGAAGTGCTAGGGCAAGAAGTAGAAAACAACCAAACATCCTTAACTATATCTGGCAATAAAACAACCATAATACCAATTCAACCAGGGGGTTCTAAACAACCTTTATTCTTTGTTCCTGGTATTCTTGGTAGCATTTTCGAGCTTTATCCTTTAGCAAAGTGTTTGGGAGAAGTTCAACCCTTTTATGGCTTGCGATATTTAGGACTCGAAGAAAATGAAACACCATTAAATCGGATTACCGACATTGCTAAACATCACGTCCAAACATTGCAAACAATTCAGCCCAAAGGAGGATTACAAATTGGTGGTTATTCCTTTGGAGGGAAAATTGCCTATGAAATGGCTCAACAGTTACGCAATTTAGGACGTACAGTTTCTTGGTTGGGAATTATAGATGTTCAAACAGAAGTTCCCACCATCGAACAACAAGCAGCTAATTGGGATGATGCTCAATATATTGTAGAGCTAGGGAAAT
>JBARZF010000264.1:0-8570 GCA_049649675.1 Rivularia sp. (in: cyanobacteria)
CGAGCATCTTGCTCGCTTGAGACATATAGCGAGCAAGATGCTCGCACTACATTTTTTTGGATAAATTATTTTTTGGAAGTCCCTTAGACATAACTGCTCCTTTTGAAATATTGAAAAATATGAAAAATTATCTTGCTTAGAAAGCTAATTGAGAATTAAAGTTCAGCTTGGTTTACAAAACGATCGCTTTTTTAATTACGAGCAATAAACAAGTTTGCTAATATCACCAGTCATCTGGTATAAGTTCTTGAAAAATTAATTCCAAATCTGCGATTTTTATTACTGAAAGCTATGTTTCCTCGCCACAAAATACTTCATAAATTCTCGTTTAAGCAATAGAAAATGACTAGTAAAAGATAAAAAAATATAATCTTTTACGAACGCACTTATTTAACAGCTATTCTACATTTATAATTAATTTAAAATCTTTTTTACTAAAGGTATTATGTGAAAATTTTGATTGTTAAATTAGATGTTTTGTATAAAAAAGACATTTTATCTATAGGAATGAAGTATTATTTTATGCAATAATTTAATACTTAAGTTGTTTTTATAAAAACAGATAAACACTAATTAATCTGAACTAAAATCAGCCGGTTAAAGTATATTGCCGATTGAATGCAAAAATTAGAATTAAAAACATCAAAGTCGGATTAAAAACACAGTAATCGGTGACAGATGAATAGCGATTGAATTTTATACAAATTAAAATCGATCAAAATTCATATTTGCTTTAGACATCTGCGGGAAAACATTATATAGTTTTAAATTTAGATAAAGACCTAACCTCCTACCTCCATTTCCGATGCTCGGAAGGGGGGTTAAAGCCTCTCTAGTGGCTAGTACCGCTTCGCGGAAGTAAGAAGTAAGAAGTAAGAAGTAAGAAGTAAGAAGTTTGATTTTCTAGGCTTTTCAGCCATTTAAAATGGTTGCCTTATTTACGCCGACTTGTACTAGGTTGTACACCGTAGCTTTCAGTGGGGGAGCCAGCCCCGTGCGGGGGTTCCCCCCGTTGAGGGGACTGGCGCTCTAGGTTTGTATACAGTTCTTTTTCTTTTCCGGAATCTATTAATCAACGGTTGCCATACTTACCTGAAATAATAATTACGAATTACGAATTATATTGACGGTTATGCTTTAATGCATTAACAATTAACCAGCATAACCGTTCGCAATTAAGGAAAAGCTGCCAGTGGTTAACCAGGAAATACCATCTCCGCGTAAAATCGTAGAAACAGATGTTGTCGCAGTTGCTGTTTACACAAATCAAGCATTAGTTACGCGCCGTGGTGTAGTCGAATTAAACGGTATTGAAGGGGAGTTGATAGTCTCCCAACTGCCAGTAACTCTTGACACTGAGTCGGTAAGGGTTAGCGGTAAAGGTAATGTGGCGGTGCGTTTGAAGGGTGTAAATGTGGAAAAAATCTACACTACTGAATCGGTAGTAACGCGTGTATCGCAGTTACATCAACAAATCGAGCAGTTAGAAGCACAAAAACGTCAATTTCAAGCTCAAATGGATGCTTTGGCATTACAGTCGCGGTTTATTGAAGGTTTGCGAGAGAAGACTGAAGATCAATTTTCGATTAGTTTGGCACGTAAAAATATTAGTTTGAGCGAAACTTTGGATTTACTCAACTTTCTTGGCAGCCAATATACAGAATATGCCATTTCCACGGAAGATTATAAAAATCAGCAGCGGGAATTAGAAAAGCAGTTGGAGGTGCTTTACGCTTCTTTAAAACAAACTAAATCTCCTCAACCCCAAGAAAGTTTTAATTTAACGGTAGGGATTGAAACCGCTGGCACGGGTGAGTTTGAGTTAGAAGTTTCTTATGTAGTCAATCGAGCTAGTTGGAAACCGCTTTACGATATCCGAGTTGATAGTAAAGCTAAAAGCGTTAATTTAGGATACTTGGCGCAAATAAGTCAAAATACCGGAGAAGATTGGACAAATGTAAATTTAACTCTTTCTACAGCCAAACCGGGTAGCGGTACTTTACCACCTAAACCACAACCTTGGTATATTGATATTCCCCAACCGGAAATGAAGCAAAAAAGGGCAAGGCGGTTTGCATCTGCGCCAATGGCTGCACAATCTCGCAGCTTTGAATTCGAAGAAAGTAATTTATCCGGTGAAATAGAAGAGTTAGAAAACATAATTGAAGCAGACGTAATTACAGCAGAAGTATCCCAAGAAGGAAATGTAGTTACATTTAACTTAGATGGTAATGGAAATATACCCAGCGACGGCGCACCTCATAAAACTACAATTTTTCAAGATGATTATCCCTGTAGGTTTAGCTATATAACAATGCCGCGTTTGGTAAGTTTTGCTTATTTACAAGCCAACGTGAAAAATAATTCTAACGGTGCAACTTTATTACCGGGTAAAGCCAACATTTTTCGCGATAACATCTTTGTAGGAACTTCCGAATTAGAAAACACTGTACCGGGTGAAGAATTCAAATTGAATTTAGGAATTGACGAAGGTTTGAAAATCGAACGCGATTTAGTTGAGCGTGAAGTTGATAAAAGGTTTATTGGTAATCTTCGCAAAATCACCTATGGATATCGATTGCAGATAAGCAACTTACTAGGTACAGAAGCAAAATTAGAACTAATCGAACAACTACCAGTAAGCCGCAACGAGCAAATAAAAGTACGTCTTAACCGCACAAACCCCCAAATTCAACTTGGTGAAATGGGAATCTTGGAATGGAATTTAACTCTTGCACCACAAGAGAAACAAGAAATTTATTATCAGTTTACCGTCGAATATCCACCGCAATTAAATGTCATGGGGCTGAATATTTAAATTTTGGATTTTAGATTTTGGATTTTGGATTTAAAAAGTTAGGAGTAGTGATTAATGAGTAGTGAGTAATGAGTAATGAGTAATGAGTAATGAATAGAAAATTAGTTATATTCTTCTCCTTGTCTCCCCATCTCCCCATCTCCCCATCTCCCCATCTCCCCCCTCTACCCCCTCTCCCCATCCCCCTTCGCCGCTGCACGAACAACTCGATTCCCGTCGCGAGCTAAAGTAGCGCGACTTTCGGGGGGAGTGTTGGGATTTTGAGCGATGGCATATCTTTCTAACCAAGATGAAGAATTGATATTTTTTGCTAATATTTCGCTTGGTGTTGAGGGATGCAAAAAGATCAGTAAGCGGGTAAATATGGGGGTGAAAGAAGTAATGCAATCTGCCAAAATTTTACTAATTCTATCTGGAAAGCGGTTTACTAATGCGAGTACTGCTGCTTGCTTAATTTGATTATCTGGCTTTCCTAAAATAGCTAATTGTTCGAGAATATTTAAGGATGTGTTGGCATGAGTTGCAACGGCGACAACAACTTCATTATCTTGATCTATTGCTAATAGCTCTAGTAAACTACTAGGAGTATTGGGATTTTCAGCTACACCTAAATGCACCATACTAATTTTATCTTCTGCTAGCTGTTTGAGCAGGTTTTTGTCGATGTTGGGATGACGCGCAACCCCCTGACGAACGATTACCCATTTACTATGAGAAAGTTGTTCGAGGAGTTTTGAAGATGTATTGGGATTTTTGAGAACATCAAGCTGTTCTAAAATACTTTGTGGAATGTAAGGATTGTTTATTGCTGCGTCTCTAACCGTTTTATTTTTATCTTGAATTAGTGTTACAAGAGTTTCGCGAGGAGTTTTGAGATTTTTCGCGACTATGATGCGTACTTCCCAACGATGATGTTTTGCTAATTGTGCAAGTGTCATGCTTGAAGTGTTGCGATGACGAGCTACAGCAGCACAAATTTTTAAATCGCCAGTTTGCGCTAAATATTGCAAAGTACTATCGGGGGTTTTGGAATTACGAGAAAGGTTGCTAAGTGCAGTTTCTAAAATCGAATTGTTTTCTTCATTGACGAGTTTTTCTAAAACGTGAATCGGAGTATTAGGATGTTGTGCGACTCTTTGACGAGTATCGTAATTGCTACTTGCTGCCATTGCCGTTAGCATATTGGGATCGTAAACGGCGTATGCTGGCATAATCGGGATGCCTTGAGCGCGGGCGGTATTAATATAGTCGTGTATTGTAGTTTTTTGCCCTTCAAAACTAATTTTTGCCCGATTATTGGGATGAGCGGCAATAATTTTAGCAATCCAAGCATCATTTTCCGTAGCTAATTGCTCCAATGCTTCTGCGCTCGAATTGACGTTAAGGGCTACAGCTTTGCGTACCATAACATCTTTATCGCTGGCTAATTGTAATAATACATCTCCAGGAGTATTGGAATGAGCCGCAATACCCAAACGAATCCGCATCCATTGACTTGTCGAAAGCTGTCTGAGAATATCAACAGATGTTACTGGATTTTCAGTTGCTTCTAATTGCAGTTGAAACTGCTGGTGTAAAGTTAGGGGTGTAAAGGGATGATAAGCAACTGCTTCGCGTACAATATCGCTAACATCTCCCATCAAATCTTCAACAATATTTATCGGAGTACGAGGATTTTGAGCAATATGAGCGCGTACTCTACTGTAACTATCCGTAGCCAAAACTTCCAAAACTTGCTCGGAAGTATTTACACTTTCGGCAATATGCAAACGTACCTCAGCATCCAGTGTTTTTAACAGATATTCCGGTACCGCACCAATAGCCCATAGATACATTTCTGATTGGCGATCGCGTGGTAAATTTGTAGTCTGCATTGCCGCAATCGCAACTTCATTCCATCCAGAAGGCATTTCCCCAGCTAAAGTAACGTGTAACCGCGCAGCTTCAGCAACTTCTATATTTTGTATCTGAGTTAATGCCAGCAAAGCTGTTTTCGGCGTTTTGGGATTCATCGCAATGGTTAACAGCACTTCTACATCGTCGTGGCTCGTTGCCAATTCCAGAAACTGGGGTGGTACTTGATCAAGTATCAACAAAGAAAGCAAAGTAACAAGCGGGATATTGGCGACAAAGTTAGGATTTTCTAATAACAGCAAATAAAACACCGAATTTTCTAACAACTGTTGGGGAAATTCTGCTCCTAATTCCAATAATATTTCTGTTGGCGTATTGGGATTACCAGCAACATTTTTTCGTATAAAATTATCCGAGCTACTGCTAAAAAACCGTAGCAAATCAGGAGCGGCATTTGCATTATTCGCTACGATTCTTGCCAGTTCAAGATTAATTTTAGATAACTCTTCTAGCCGCTGTGGGGAAATTTCCTCGCTCGCTGCTTGTTGCCGAAGTTCTGATAAATTCGGTTCTGGGGAACGATTAGCCATAGCGAATAAATAGTAAGTAATAAATCATAAAATGTATATTTTCTGAAGTTAACTATTATATAACTTCTCGTATTTCTACAGAACTGGTCAAGAGTAAATATTGCAATATCAATTATCAGTTAAGTAGGTAAACGTAATTAAATATAAAATAAGACCTCACCCTCAATCCTTCTCCAAGAATCAGGAGAGGGAAGCGGTCGGCAGGGTGAGGTTTTATAGTTAATTTGGCCCAATTAATTACCATTGATTAAAAGTTATATAAATTACAAATAGCTAGTTATAAGGTACATCTAATTATATAAATATTCTCTTCAATTCAATTTGCTTTCAGTAGCGATACCAACTAAATTAATTGAAAATAAAATAAAATACAAAAACTTTAAATATGATATAACAATCTTAATTTATTCATCAAAATTAAGAAACCCAGGTTTTCAAATTGTTACAGCTTATATACGATTGCTATAGTAGGATATATTATGCTTCTCCCTTAACTCCTGCATAAAATCATCCCTATCCATCATTAAAAATAAAGTGAAGAGGGTTTTTGAGTCTCAATAAAGTTTGTCATAATATCCTTTTCTTTAACAGTTGCTGTTGCAAAACAACCTACTATGCCAACATGATAATTTCCACTAAAAACTGATGGATCGTAATGAATACCAATCTCCGAACGTTTTGTATTAAAAGTTGGTGTAATCGGCTACCAAACTCCCCCAAATTGTGCTTTTAAATCTTCACCTTTATATACCCATCCGGGAGCATCAAAAGTGTAAATTCCAAAAGGCGGAGGAGCTAGAGAATCTTCAATATGAGAAGGAGTTTGCTGATTTATTCTACCGGAAATAAGCCTTACCGTATTCACAGTATTACCCGAAGCGATCGACTAATATCGTTTTATATACTCTCAAACCACCAGCGACTGTTTCGTTAGTACGAGTAGCCACTACTTTCGCACCTTTAACTACTTTCAAAAAGCTCGATGCTACCCAACCATTTTTACCAATTTGTACCCAATCCCAGTCTCCTTGACGGATCGATTCTCCTTGTACTTTTACTTGAGTCCCATTGCTGATATATTCGATTTTTTCTCCTAATGGTGCATTACGAACTGTAAGAGAATCAGCATCTTTTGTATGAACTAATCGCTACTTAATCCATTCTCTTGTATGTGTATCATTTATTATTTTATATTCTAGTAAATACTTCAAGTTTCTATCTGCGATTACGGATTCATCGCAATATATATATTTAACTATAAAGATACATAAATAAGTAAAATCATAGAAACAATCTACTAAGGATAGGAAGTTATAATCGGCTCAATTTGATGCATAAAAATATCGGCAAAATTACAAAATTTAATCAAAAACATTCAAAGACTTGTATAATTAATCGCGGACAACCTGTTTTGTGAAAACAATAATATATGTTTGTTAAGTTTCTATAGGTGTAGTTAATGATTTCGACTGTTGCAAATTCATTGGATTACTCGGTAACGCCAAAGCCTTTTTTGAAGTGG
Organism: Rivularia sp. (in: cyanobacteria); assembly: GCA_049649675.1. GTDB lineage: Bacteria > Cyanobacteriota > Cyanobacteriia > Cyanobacteriales > Nostocaceae > Rivularia. The sequence goes on from JBARZF010000264.1 coordinate 6,785, forward strand.
GCTGGGGGGAAAACTCAGTTAATCAAACAAATAAGTCAATTTTTACCGGAAAGGTTGAATAACGGCTCTATAAAAAAATATGTGGAACCATTTATAGGAGGTGGCGCACTATTTTTTTGGTTAGCATCTAATTACCCGATAAAAGAGCTATTTATTTCAGATATAAATGCTGATTTAGTCTTGGCATATAAAACTATTCAGCGAAATGTAGATGATTTAATTGAATTATTATTAGAGATTGAAAATAAATATTTATCGTTAAATCAAAATCAAAGATCCGAATACTTTTATCAGGTTAGAAAGGATTTTAATTCTCGAATCAACCAGTTAGATTTTCTCGAATATAATTCTGAGTGGTTACAAAGAACGGCACAAATTATTTTTTTAAATAAGACTTGTTTTAATGGTTTGTTTCGAGTCAATTCTAAAGGAGAATTTAATGTTCCCATAGGTAAATATAAAAAACCATCATTATGTAACCCAGAGAATTTAAAAATGATCGCTCAGATTTTGCAAAGAGCAGAAATTGTGCAAGGAGATTTTAGTAAATGCGAATCATTTATCGATCGCAATACTTTTGTGTATTTCGATCCTCCTTATAGACCGATTAGTAACACATCTAATTTTACATCTTATTCCCATCAAACATTTGATGATTCAGAACAATTAAGGTTAAATAAGTACTATAAAAAACTGGATAAAAAAGGTGCTTTACTTCTTCTAAGTAATTCAGATCCGAAAAACAATGATATTAACGATGATTTTTTTGACCAGGTTTATAGCAGTTATCGTATAGAAAGAGTCAAAGCTTCCCGCTATATAAATAGTAATTCGTTAAAGCGTAGTGCTATTAATGAACTGCTAATCATGAATTATTAAATAGAAATGCATCTACCATGAAGTTTAATTTTTTATTTCAACAGTACTTGAATTGTTCTAACGAATCAGAAGTTTTTCAATATTTTCAAGACACATTAATAGATTCTATAACTGGATGGGATTATTTTGTTAATTGGCAAAAAGTACTAAGTAAATTTAGAGAAATAGAAATTCATTTGAATACATTAAATTACTTAATAGGTAAAGAAGATATAGAAAATGAATTTCGTAATCTATTACAACAAGCGCCTAAAATTATCAGTGTTATACCTATTTTAATTGCCTGTCGCAGTTCTAACTTTCAGATATTAACCGATCGTACAAATATTTTTAGCTATAAATCATTTAATTTTCAAAACAAAACAACTTTATCTACCACAGACATCGATGATATTGTTGAATTTTCCAAAAATACAGGGGTATTAGAATTATTTAAAAATAAAACCCTCAAGAGTATTCCCGATTATGTTTTAGGAATCGAAGTAGGTTTGGATACAAACGGTAGAAAAAATCGTGGTGGAACAACGATGGAGACTATTGTAGAAAATTTAATTACTACAATATGTCAGGAAAATAATTTTGTATTTATGCCACAAGCAACTTCTGACAAAATAAAAAAAGAATGGAATATTGATGTCGAAGTAGATAAATCTAGTCGGCGTTTTGATTTTGCGGTTAAAAATCAGAATAATCTCTACTTGATAAAAGCTAATTTTTATGGTGGAGGTGGTTCTAAATTAAATGCTACCGCAGGAGAGTATAAAAATTTATTTGACTTTATCTCCAGCCAAGGACATAAATTTATTTGGGTAACAGATGGTTTAGGCTGGAAGACAGCTTTAAATTGTTTAGAAGAGACTTTTAATCATATTGATTACACAATGAATATAAATATGGTTGCTACTGG
>JBARZF010000265.1:0-3199 GCA_049649675.1 Rivularia sp. (in: cyanobacteria)
CATTAAGCGTGCAAATACTATGCAAAATGTTCTTTCGGCAAGTTCAGTTCTAGAAATATTGCGTCCAGTTCAAGATCCGGAGCTTCGTAAAAGTCTGGTGGAACTGAATATGATTCGTAATGTCAAAATCGAAGATGGCAAGGTAAGCTTCACTTTGGTTTTGACTACACCTGCTTGCCCTTTACGTGAATTTATTGTTGAAGATTGTCAAAAAGCGGTTAAAAAACTTCCTGGAGTAAGTAATGTATCGGTAGAAGTTACGGCAGAAACGCCGCAACAAAAAAGTTTGCCCGACCGTAATGGCATACCTGGGATCAAAAATATTGTTGCTGTTTCTAGCGGTAAAGGTGGTGTGGGTAAAAGTACGGTGGCTGTAAACATTGCAGTAGCTTTAGCCCAAACGGGAGCTAAAGTAGGTTTGCTCGATGCCGATATTTACGGCCCCAACGACCCCACAATGTTAGGACTCGAATCCGCTCAAATAAAAGTCAGCCAGGGTGAAAAAGGCGAAATCTTGGAACCTGCCTTTAATCATGGAGTCAAACTAGTTTCAATGGGTTTTCTGATCGACCGAGATCAGCCCGTAATTTGGCGCGGGCCAATGCTTAATGGAGTTATTCGCCAGTTTTTATATCAAGTGGAATGGGGAGAACTCGACTACTTGATTGTTGATATGCCTCCGGGGACGGGTGATGCTCAGTTAACATTGACACAAGCAGTACCGATCGCCGGTGCGGTGATAGTCACTACACCACAGAACGTAGCTTTATTAGATTCTCGTAAAGGCTTGCGGATGTTTCAGCAGTTGAAGGTACCAGTTTTGGGGATTATTGAAAATATGAGTTATTTTATACCCCCAGATATGCCTGATAAACAGTATGATATTTTCGGTTCCGGTGGTGGCTCAAAAACAGCCGCTGAGTTGGAAGTACCTCTACTCGGGTGCGTACCGTTGGAAATATCTACAAGAGTTGGGGGAGACAACGGTGTGCCGATAGTTGTAGCCGATCCAGATTCAGCTTCAGCAAAAGCTTTAAAAGAAATTGCTTTGGCGATCGCCGGAAAAGTATCAGTAGCTGCCCTGACATAAAAAATCGATGTATTTCTGTCTGGGTAGCGTACTGAGTACTGAGAATAAAGATATGAGCAACGCAATTATCAAGTATTTATCAGCTCAGGTATTAATAAGACTAGATGTTACTAAAAAAGTCACGCTACTCACGAAACAGAAATCGCTGGCAGAATTTATTTAAGCCCTGGCATCAAGTAGACTTACTGCTATTCTTGCTGCCCATTGCCGTCAGCATATTCGGCGGCTTTATGATTTTCAGTACGGAATTAAGCCAGGGAGAAACTAAGTGGTTGTCGCACTTATCAATGGCGAGTGTAGGTTTCTTAATCGCGTTATTGATGGCTCGCAGTCGTTATGAAGTTCTCCGCCAGTGGCACTGGGTTACTTATGCTTTAACCAACGCCAGCCTGATAGCAGTAATGGCAATAGGTGTCAGTGCTAAAGGGGCACAGCGGTGGATTAGTATTGGTAGTTTCAACGTGCAGCCGTCGGAATTTGCCAAGATAGGAGCAATTATTACTCTAGCCGCACTGTTACACAAGCGCACCGCTTCTACTCTTCCCAACTTTTTCCGGGCTTTGGCGGTAACGGCAGTTCCTTGGGCATTAGTATTTTTACAGCCAGATTTAGCAACATCATTGGTTTTTGGCGCGATTGTATTAGCAATGCTGTATTGGGCAAATGCCAATCCCGGCTGGTTAATACTGTTAATTTCTCCAGTAGTAGCGGCGATTTTGTTTAGCATTCCTTGGCCTTGGACTGAGCAAATGGTGGTAGCTGAAGGGATATTTTTTACACCTTTAGGTTTGATCTGGTCGTTCGCGATGGGCTTGCTAGGCTTCTTAACGCTTCCTGGGAAAAGATTTGGTTTAGGAGGTATTGGTGCCTTAGCTTTGAATCTGCTGGGTGGAGAGTTAGGAATCTTTGCTTGGAATAACGTACTCAAAGAATATCAAAAAGGTAGAATCACCTCATTTCTCAATCCGGAACTAGATCCCTTGGGAACGGGTTATCACTTGATTCAATCTCGTATTGCCATTGGTGCGGGTAAATGGTTTGGTTGGGGTCCGTTTAATGGCCCAATGACTCAATTAAACTTCGTTCCCGAACAGCATACCGACTTTATTTTCTCGGCAGTTGGCGAAGAGTTTGGTTTTATCGGCTGTTTAGTATTATTGCTAGTATTTTGCTTGGTTTGTCAAAGGTTACTCCACGTTGCTTTGACAGCTAAAGATAATTTCGGCTCATTAATAGCAATTGGCGTTTTGGCAATGATTGTGTTCCAGATGGCTGTTAATATTGGAATGACAATAGGTTTGGCCCCAGTTGCAGGAATACCTCTACCATTTATGAGTTATGGTAATTCGGCAATGTTAGCTAACTTTTTAGCCATTGGATTAGTTGAATCGGTAGCGAACTTTCGCAACTTTAATAAGTATTAGTAACCAGTATTCACCCAAAGGGTGCGGATCATCAATTATCAATGACCAATTATCAATGACCGGCTAAAAAACGGATTATTATGGGTTCAATTTCGCTGTCGGAGAATAATATGCAATGCTTGTGGCTATTAGATTCCTTATTATCAGCAGTCTGGGGACAGATAATTAATAACTGATAATTGATAATTAATAATTAATCATTGATAATTGATAATTGATAATCGAAATGAGCTTGAACCATGATTTTGCCTGGAGCAACCGTTCGCGTTAAAAACCCCGCAGATACTTATTATCGTTTTGAGGGACTCGTACAGCGAGTCAGCGATGGTAAAGTAGCTGTACTGTTTGAAGGTGGTAATTGGGATAAATTGATTACCTTCAGATTCAGTGAGTTAGAGGCTGTAGATCCCACAGCAGGACGCAAAAAATAAAGTAGGAATTAGTTACGAGTTAGAGTTAAGAGTTTTGTATTATTTGTTATTATTTTTTAACCGATCATTTTTAACTCATAACTCATAACTCATAACTCATAACTCATAACTTAATTTATTTATGCGCCTTCCTTTACCGCAGTTTAGTAACAGCAATCGTCATCCCAATCATTTTGCCGAAGTGATTGAAACTGCTAGTTGCGATTTTTTAGCTCAGTGTTTAGATCCGGAAGATTTGAGCTTCCCAGCAATGC
>JBARZF010000266.1:0-15354 GCA_049649675.1 Rivularia sp. (in: cyanobacteria)
CCTTTTCCTGTTTCCCCCAACCCTACCCTTTACTTTCGTATCCTAAAGCCTGCCAAAAATGAGATTTAATGAAGTCACTACCTTAACATTGTAAACCTACTATAAAGATTTTTACTTAACCGCAAAAAAGTATTGACACAACGTAGGCAAATTTACTAATAAGTAAATAAGTGAAACAAAATTAGACGTATATAAAATCAATGTTTACCTCTTACTACCTAAATCCACTTCAAGCTAATTTCATATACATAAATCTTTGCTCATAGTAAAAGAACTAATCTGTATTTTGATGCAATAATAAGTATGTAGCGTGAATGCTTTTCTATTAGTTCTCTATAGTTACCATAAGGCTAAACTCTTTTTAATATTTTTTCATTAAACTTAACCTCCATTGATTTTGGAAGTTAAGAGAATAAACGGCTAGATAATATTTCGCAATATTCCTAAAGTTTAGTTTACAAAAAGCTTCTTTTATTATGCGAAGTATTCGTACTATCACCATAGATAGAATCATGAAGGTATGGCTGCACGATTTATCTGAGACAAGCATATTGAATCATTTTTATGGCTGCGAAAGAATCTAGGAATTAAAGTCTAGGTCTTATTACACATCATTTAAATGTTTAATTAGCCCTATTCACTTTTTTGCGGCGAAAATGAATCATCAATCATTTATTTTGACTAAATTACTTAGATTTGATTGTTTAGGTACTTACCTTAATTTTTAATACAAAAAACTCGTTAATAATAATTGTAGCCACGAATATTTTTAGGTGAAACAGTGTTTTTACAAGATAAAATAGAACAAAAAATTACCTCGGCTTTAGGTGAAAATATCTCCGAGCGAGAATTACAAAATTGTATAGAAACGGCGGAAACTATAGATGTACCTGTTGCGAAGCTGTTTTGGCAGGTAACGGAAGCTGAAAAAGGGCTTTATATTGTCCTTGAAGGGAAAGTTAGACTTTTAGATTACTTTGAAAATTTAGTTACAACTCTGTGTGCAGGAGAATCATTCGCTGAAGCTACTTTGTTTGAGCAAGAATTTATCCCTTATGCCGGTAGAGCATCGCATAATTTAAAACTTTGCTTTCTCAAACAAGAAATTCTACAGTCTTTGATGGATAAATATCCGAAAATTCGTCAAAATTTGTTAGATAAAGCTCTTGTTTGGGATTTACTACTGTTGTGTCGGCAAAACTCCCAATTTCCTCCGCATTCATCTCAAGTAAACGGGCTAGTTCAGGCTTTATCGTTATTTGAAAAGCACAAATTGGAAGTCTCTGCAAAAATGCCCTCGCAACAAGATTTTAAGTTGTGGCTGCTGCACCAAGGTGAAATATTAAATTCCGATGGCGAACTTTTGAAGCTGGGTAAAATATATCCTTTGGAAAAACAAAATAACTTGCACTTAGTTAAACCTACTATTGGTTATTTTCTTAAAGAAGAAGACTTGCAAACAGCACTGCAATATTGCCCGGAATTAGCAGAATTTACTTTTACGAATAATAGCGATCGCCCCAAATCCCCAAAAGATCGGATTTCTCGAAAACATCAGCCATCTAGAAGAAATTCTTCATTAGAAGGGTTGCACTCTAGCAATAAGATAATTCCCTTTCCAGGGGCAGATAGCCAAGGGAAACAAAAGTCAAAAAAACCCCGTCCTTATTTTCCCAGCCCAAAGGTAAAAATGGGGCATTGGTGGGGACACTTAACAAAGCGATACCCCTATTATGCCCAACAAAGTGCTTCTGACTGCGGTGCAGCTTCCTTGGTAATGGTTGGTCGTTACTGGGGTAAGTATTTTAGCGTTAGTCGCTTGCGAGATGTTACAAACGCAGGACGCAGTGGTGCCACTTTACGTGCTCTAGCATCGGCGGCAGAAAGTGTTGGTTTCGCAACTCGTCCAGTGAAAGCCACCTTAGAGAAATTTGCCCAACAATCATTACCGGCTGTTGCTCACTGGGAAGGCAATCACTTCATAGTAGTTTATCAAATTACGAAAACTCATGTAATAGTCGGCGATCCAGCCATCGGGCAACGCACTCTCACGCGCAAGGAATTTAATGAAGGTTGGACTGGCTATGCTTTGTTACTGCAAGCAACATCCCTACTCAAAGATGCCGAAGAACAAGATGTCGGCTTATGGAAGTTCTTTGAGTTAGTCAAACCCCATTATAAAGTCTTGTTAGAAGTCTTTCTTGCTTCGGTGATAATGCAGCTATTTGGACTAGTAACACCTATTTTCACTCAGTTGTTACTCGACCGAGTACTGGTACAGCGGAGCATTTCTACTCTGAACGCTGTTGGTTTAGGGATGATTGTTTTTGGTTTGTTCAGTATTGCCATGAGCGGGGTAAGATCCTATCTGCTAAGTCACACCGCTAACCGGATTAGTGTCTCCTTACTAGTTGGCTTTATCAAGCATACTTTTAGTTTGCCTCTTTCCTATTTTGAATCCCGTTATGTCGGGGATATCATCTCCCGTATCAAAGAAAACCAGAAAATTCAAAGTTTTCTTACGGGGCAAACCCTATCAATTGTGCTAGATATGATGACATTAGTCGTCTATCTCGGCTTAATGTTTACCTACAGTTGGAAAATGGCATTATTTGTGCTAATTACCGTGCCGCCATTTTTCATTCTTGCCCTAGCTAGCACTGGTATTTTGCGCCGTATTTCTAGAGAAATTTTTAATGCTGGAGCCAAAGAAAGCAGTTATATTATCGAATCATTGACAGGAATTCGCACGGTGCGATCGCTAGCTATTGAACAGACTGTACGGTGGCGGTGGGAGGAATTATTGAACAATCGGGTTAAAAAATCCTTTAATGCTAAGGTGATTGGGATTCGCCTCACCATGCTTAGTAGCGCGATTCAAACCTTTACAAGTACCGGACTAATGTGGTTTGGAGCATGGCAGGTTATTCAAGGAGAACTCAGCGTTGGTCAATTAGTTGCATTCAATATGTTGGTCGGTAACGTATTAGGTCCTTTCCAAAGATTTTCTCAACTGTGGAATCAATTTCAGGCAATTATTATTTCTACAGAACGCCTCAATGATGTTCTAGAGGCAGAACCAGAAGAAGACTTGCAAAATAAACCTCGTAAATCCTTGGATAGACTTAACGGTCATATTCGCTTTGATAATGTAACCTTCCGCTATAACGCTGAAAGTAAAATCAATATACTGGAAAATATTAGCTTTGAAATCAAGCCCGAACAAATGGTAGCTCTGGTGGGGCGCAGTGGTTCCGGGAAAACAACTCTTTCTAAGTTAATTTTAGGTTTATACCCACCCACAGATGGAAAAGTACTAGTTGATGGGCAAGACATAAATGGTATTGCCTTACAGTCGCTCCGTTCTCAAGTCGGTGTTGTAGACCAAGATACCTTTTTGTTTGGTGGTACTATCCGTGAAAATATTGCCATCGCCCACCCTGAAGCGACTCTTGATGATGTTATTCAAGCCGCACAATTAGCCGGTGCAGATGAATTTATTCGGAAATTACCATTGAGTTATGAAACCCAAATCGGTGAAGCAGGTGGACTACTCTCTGGTGGACAGCGCCAACGTCTGGCGATCGCCCGTGCATTAATGGGTAATCCTCGCCTCTTGCTGTTTGATGAAGCTACCAGTCACCTCGATACAGAATCGGAACGTATCATTCAGGACAACTTGAGAACAATTCTCAAAGGCAGAACCAGCGTAATTATTGCTCACCGTTTATCTACAGTTCGTAATGCAGACTTAATCATGGTAATGGATAAAGGCATATTAGTAGAAAGCGGTACTCATGATGAATTAATTGCCAAAAAAGGTAATTATTATTACCTCAATCAGCAGCAATTAGGACAAGTCGGGTGATAGGAGATTTAGAAATTAGGAATTAGGAATTAGGAATTATCATCATGCCAAATCCTTTACCAAATAGCTCATCAACAGTTAGCAACGAAGAATACAATCAGAATAAAAATCATCTTTCGGAGGTTAAAAGTACTGATACTAAGCCACAGCCAGATACAACGGCGGGAGATTTACATTACGCTACAGAAGAACTACTAGATGCTTTACCAAAACTGTGGACGCGGGGCGTATTATATACGCTAGTTGGCTTTGTAGTTCTGGCTTTACCTTGGGCTACTATTTCTAAGATAGATGAGACAGGAAGCGCTAAAGGACGCATAGAACCCAAAGGTTCAACTCGAAAGCTGGATACCCAAGCTGGTGGAAGCGTTAAAGCGGTCAAAGTTAGGGAAGGCGACACAGTTAAATCCGGACAAATTCTTTTAGAATTAGACTCGGATATTTTACGAACGGACTTACAGCAGATTGAAGCAAAGCTGTCTGGATTGGAAAATCAAAAAGTACAGTTGGGCATCATAAAAAACCAGCTTTTATCAACAATAAGCATTCAAGAGCAGCAAAATCAATCTCAAGCTCTTGAGAAAATGACTCAAGTCGAGCAAGCGAAACAAAATCTTGATGCGAAACAGAGTGTTTATCGGCTACAGAAGTTAGAAAAACAAGCCTTACTCAATCAAGTAAAACAGCAGATTAAAACTAATCGTAATGAACAAAAGTTTGCTCAAAGTCGTTTAGATATAGATACCAAGCAAGTTGAGCGCTTTAGCAAATTAGTCAAAGATGGAGCAGTTTCAGCAAACCAAATTGATCGACTAAGAAAAGAACAACAAGAAAGCAAGCGACTTTATGAAAGAAGTTTATCTGACGGGAAACAGGCACAATTACGTTTAACTGAAGAAATTAACCGCTATCAGGCAACTATGAATCAGCTTCAAGCTGATATCGAACAAGCCAAATTGAGGTTAAAAGAACAGCAAAATAGTTATAAAACTTTATTACAAACATCCAAACTCTCTATTTTGCGAACTCAAGAACAACTCAAAGATACTCAAACCCAGATTTCTTCTGTTGAATCTCAAATTGCCCAAACTACAAGCCAAGTAGCATCTTTAAAGCTACAGTTAAAGCAAAGAATAGTGCGATCGCCCATTGATGGCACTATTTTTGAGTTTCCAATCAGCAAACCTGGACAAGTAGTACAACCAGGACAAAGAATAGCCCAGATTGCTCCTAAAAATACCGACGTTATTCTCAAAGCCAGTATGCCCATACAAGATAGTGGCTTTTTAAAAGTAGGAATGCCGGTCAAAGTAAAATTTGATGCCTACCCCTACCAAGAGTATGGGATTGTTGAGGGGAAAGTCGCTTGGGTGTCTCCTGATTCAAAAATGAACCAAACACCTCTAGGTAATAGTGAAAGCTTTGAGCTAGAAATCACCTTAGAACAGCAGTATGTCGATAATGGCGAAAAACGGGTTTCTTTAATGCCAGGTCAGACAGCAGATGCAGAGGTCGTTATTCGTCAACGTCGGATAATTGACTTTGTTTTAGATCCGTTTAAGAAACTACAGAAAGACAAGTTAGAAACGTAATTAAAATTAACAGTTTGTTGAAAACTGTAAATCCAGCCCCACTGTTTGAATTGATTTATTAACTATCAATTCAAACCTAAAATACTACTACATCAGGAGTCAAAGAGATGCATCCTATAGATTTAATGAGAAAATATGCTTGGTCATACACTAAATTAGCCGAAGAGTTTGGAGTGTCGGAAGTTGAAGCTAGACGATGGGGATTTAGAAAAACTGCCAGTAACTACCGAAATCCGCCACAAATGGCTTATAAACTAGCACAAAGAATCGATAAGGAATTATCGCTTATCTCTGCATCTGAGTATTCATCGGATAAAACCATTTTTAGAACCATTGCTACCTAGACTACATTTTGAAGTTAGGTTTTAATAAAGATATAGGATTTCTGAGCAGATTTTTGTTAGCGTAGACTGGGCTATGGGCTGGGGAAAAGACCTATTTAACTTTTTTGTGTTCCCCCTTCCCTTTTTTAAATTCTCTTAGTTATCAGAATAGGTACGGCTTTAGCCTGAATAAAGTACCTTCTTTAAATTATGAAAGTCTGTAGAACAAAGAAAAATTGAGGATGGAGATGTACTTCTACTCAAGTAGTGGAGCTTCCCATGGAATGAAATCTGCTTTATCAGCGGAACGAACATTCAGCAACACTAAAAATAATTTATGGAACAATGATATATGCCGGAACATTTGACTATTTCAACTTTAGACATTATTCATAAGCTAAAGCGAACCTGTGAAATTCCCGATATCGTAGAGGCGATCGCATCTGAAAAAATTATTACTGAAGCAGCCGAAAAAGCTGGAATTGAACTCACAGAAGCAGAATTACAGCAGGAAGGCGACAAATTTCGTTTAGAGAAAAAACTCGCCACAGCCAAAGATACTTGGGCTTGGTTGGACAAACATCATTTGTCTATAAAAGACTTTGAAGAATTAGTTTACAACAGTCTTATTTCTAAGAAATTAGCGAATCATCTATTTGCACCTCAAGTTGAAAAATTCTTTTACGAAAACCGACTCAACTATGAAGCTGCTGTCACCTATCAAGTCATCTTTGAGGATAGAGACTTGGCGTTGGAATTATTTTATGCGATGGAAGAAGGGGAAATTACATTTCCAGAAATAGCTCGTATGTGTATCGAAGAACCAGAACTTCGTCGTACTTATGGATATCAAGGAGTTCAATACCGTAGAGATTTTCGTCCGGAAATTGCTGCTGCTGTATTTGCTAGTTCTCCGCCTGGTATTCTCAAGCCAATTACCACACCAAAAGCTGTCTATTTAATTTGGTTAGAAGACATAATTCATCCTGAATTAGATGAAAAGTTACGTGAAAAAATTATTTCCGATTTGTTTGACGCTTGGTTAAAGAAAAAAGTTAGTGCTTTAGAGATAAATATTCAGCAAGAGATGGATAAGGTACAAGCAGATAACGAACTTGTTGAGCAAAGTTAGTGCTATCAATAAATCAAAATAATAACTAATTATATTGCTGGATAATACCGTAGTTAATTCTCTCTGATTTTAGATAAAAATAAACACAGTAAATATTTTTGATTATTTTTAACTTGTAATATGCATACATAAAAATATATTTTTGTAGTTTTCAGGTAATTTATAATCAAATACTCTTAGGACTTAAGGAGTTGGCATCTTTTGTTGTAGGGGCACGTGACACTTTAACTTATTTTTAACGGAACAATAAGGTTTTTGTGTCACGCACCAACCAGAGTATTGTGACAATTGCCTAAGTCCTGGCTCTAAAGTAAAAATATAAATAACTAACACAAAACTATCCTAATAGTCTTGCAAATCAATATATTTTTTAGTTGGCGATATTTTCTTGTTGCCAACTTTCGGCTATTTAACTAATTTTAAAAAACAGCGCTTTATCTGGGATTAAAAAACACTTCTTCTAAAAAAAATAAAAAGCATATTGACTTTTTTAAGAGAAAAAACTATATTTTAAATGTGAGCAAAAACAAACCGCTCACAAACAAATTCCAAAACAAAATTAGTTAATTTCCAAGGAAAAAACAAATGATTATCAACGATATCAACTACTTAGAAGCTACCAACGAAGAAGTTATTGGTGGATATTCTAAAGACTTCAGTTTTGATGTTGATGGCAGTCTCGACTTAGACATTGATGTTGACTTAGATTTCACTAAAAATGTGGATATAGACGTTAATGCTAGCGCTAGCGGCGTTATTGGTAACACAGCTTTCTTCGTAGGTGAAGCAACTGCTTTAGGTAATAACGGTACATCTGAACTAAACGTAGTTCTATTTACTGCTGAAGGTGTAGCTGAAGTAACTGCTACCGGCTACGCTGCTACTAACTAATACAAGCTCAAAATAAATCAGGACTTACGCACAGACTAGGTGCAATGGTGATTATTCACGCTTGTGAAGTAAAAAGCCTAATTTTTCGTCACTAGTGCGTAAGTCCGATAAATAATCGTCAATTACTGACAACCAAAAAACAAAAACAATTAGTTAATTTCAGGAAAAAAACAAATGATTATCAACGATATCAACTACTTAGAAGCTACCAACGAAGAAGTATTTGGTGGATATTCTAAAGACTTCAGCTTTAATGTAGATGGCACTTTAGATCTAGACATTGATGTTGACTTAGATTTCACTAAAAATGTCGATATAGACGTTAATGCTAGCGCTAGCGGCGTTTCTGGTAACACAGCTTTCTTCGTAGGTGAAGCAACTGCTTTAGGTAATAACGGTACATCTGAATTAAACGTAGTTCTCTTCACTGCTGGTGGTGTAGCTGAAGTAACTGCTACCGGCTACGCTGCTACTAACTAGTAGAAGCTCAAAATAAATCAGGACTTACGCAGGGGCTAGGTGTAATGGTGATTATTCACGCTTGTGAAGTAAAAAGCCTAATTTTTCGTCACTAGTGCGTAAGTCCGATAAATAATCGTCAACTGCTGACAAACAAATTCCAAAACAAAATTAGTTAATTTCCAGGAGAAAAACAAATGATTATCAACGATATCAACTACTTAGAAGCTACCAACGAAGAAGTATTTGGTGGATATTCTAAAGACTTCAGTTTTAATGTAGAAGGTACTTTGGATCTAGACATTGATGTTGACTTAAAGTTCGAGAAAGATGTGGATATAGACGTTAATGCTAGCGCTAGCGGCGTTTTTGGCAACACAGCCTTCTTCGTAGGTGAAGCAACTGCTTTAGGTAATAACGGTACATCTGAGTTAAACGTAGTTCTATTTACTGCTGAAGGTGTAGCTGAAGTAACTGCTACCGGTTATGCTGCTACTAACTAATACAACCTCAAAATAAATAATGGTCGCTGATAATCAATAGGTCGGCCATTAAATCTGAGGTAAAGCTATAAAGTTTAGCCTGCTTAATTATAATAATTAAGCAGGCTTTACCTCAAAATTTATATATTTATAAGTTTATCCTTTGATAGCAGTATTTGTGCCTCAATTAAAAGCATTTATAAGACCTATGATGATAGTAAAACTGAGAAAAAGTTATCAATATAGGGTTTCATAATTGTCAGTGTCTCTGATATTTACTATGTTGTAAAATATCTGAATTAATTGACATTTCAAGTAATTTTTGACAAACCAATCATAATTTTAAAATTTTAGGAGATAACTCATATGGCTTACAAACGAGGAACTAACCGTGATGATGACCTCTTGGGTACTATCTTGGATGATATTATTAAGGGTCGTGGTGGAAATGATACCTTGACGGGCTTGGACGGAAACGACTACATCAGAGGAGATGATGGAAATGACGAAATCTTTGGAGGTAATGGGGAAGATCAACTATTTGGAAATAATGGAAATGACATCATTAATGGGGATGATGGTGATGACTTCCTAGATGGAGGTGATGGTGAAGACTCTCTAGAAGGTGGTAATGGCAATGATACCTTGCAAGGGGGCAGCAATACTAGAGATCCCATAACTAGAGAGTACATTGGCGGTGACACTCTCGTGGGGGGTTCAGGAGATGACATCCTTCTCGGTGGATTTGGCAATGACACCCTCGATGGAGGAGAGGATAACGATCAACTTCTTGCAGGTGACGGTGACGATCTGATGTTTGGGGGTTCTGGTGATGATTTACTCTCTGCTAGCTTTGGTAATGATACTCTTGTTGGCGAAAGTGGCGATGATGATTTATCTGGAAGTCTCGGTGACGATCTAATCTTTGGAGATCGGGATGCGTTTGGGGCTGCTGATGGTAATGACTTTCTTCGTGGAGGGAATGGTAATGATACTATTAGAGGTGGCGGTGGCTCTGACACAATTACCGGTGGTTCAGGAGATGATTTTCTTGATGGGGGAGACAGCGAGGCTTTATCTCTGACTCAAAGAGATAGTAATGGCAACGATGATATATTTGGGGGCGAAGGCAATGATACCTTGCGAGGTGGTCTTGGTAGTGACACCCTTAATGGTGGCGGTACTAAAGCGGGTGAGATAGATGTATTAATAGGTACCGCAGTAGTCGATGGTGTCGGAGTATTCAACGCTGATGGTGCTGAAGATATATATGTCCTTGGGCTAGAGCAAGGTTTTCTCTACGGAGGTGGTGCTGGTGATTCTGGTATAGATGACCGGGCTATTATTCAATTCTTCGAGAATGGTGTGGATAAAATCCAAGTGACAGATCCAACTGCTGTTTCTTATGATACCCTTGGAGATATAGGAAATACATATATTTTCCTTGGTGCAGTTGAGACTGGCATTGAAATTATTGGTCAGTTAACTGGAATTCAGGCATCTAATTTAGCGGGTTCTGCTTTATCTCAATTAGCTGAAGGCACTTTTATTACACCACCTGTTGCACCAACCCCTGATATTCTCGGTACTGATGGTGATGATAACCCCCTGGATGGAACGGAGGAAAATGACCGAATCTTGGGACTTGGTGGAAATGATTTGATTAACGGACTTGGAGGAGATGACGAACTTCTAGGAAGTATCGGTAGTGACACCCTGGTTGGTGGCTCTGGTCTTGATATTCTAAATGGCGGAGGCACTGAAGTTGGTGAATTAGATATCTTGGATGGTGGGGCTGATGGCGTTCAAGATACATTTGTCATTGGCGATGGAAATGGTTCCTTCTACACTGGCGGTGCTGGTAACCCGCTCTTTGGTGTTCTCACTGGTATAGATGACCGAGCTATAATTTTCAATTTTGAAAAAGGTGTGGATACAATCCAGGTGAGTAGTTCAGAATTTGGTGGCTTTAATACACTTGGTTCGGGCGATACATTTATTTATACCAATAGTTTTGAAATTATTGCTCAGGTGAACGGTGTTACGAATCTCGAGATTTCTGACTTCACTCCTATCTAAGAAAATGATTTTCTAAGAATTCACTCGCAGGGTGAAGCCTGAAAGTTGAGAAATCCGCTCCCTTTGCCTGCCCTCACCCGGCATTTTTTCTGTAGTGGAGTACTAGAGATCGTTAAATTGAGCCTTACAGATGTAGAAGCACTTTTATCCAAGCATAATTATCACAAGCGTAAAGCAGTGAAAAGTATCGCAACAGGTGTAGCCATATGAATACCAAAAATAATTTAGAATCTAATATTAAATCTTTGCTTCAAATCGCAGTTCAGAAGCATAATTTAGGTCAATTAGAAGCAGCCATAGAATACTATCAAAAAATTTTAAAACTAAAGCCTGATTATGCTGAAGTATATAGCAATTTGGGAGTTTTACTCAAGCAACAGGGCAATTTATCCGCTGCTGTGGACTCTTTCCAAAAAGCCTTAAAAATCAAACCTGACTTGGTTGAAGCCTATTGTAATTTGGGTTCTGTACTTAAAAAGCAGGGCAATTTATCAGCCGCTATAGACGCTTTTCAACAAGCTTTAAAAATCAAACCTGACTTAGTTGAAGCCTATTTTAGTTTAGGAGTTGCACTAAAAGAACAGGGCAACTTATCAGCCGCTATAGACGCTTTTCAACAAGCTTTAAAAATCAAACCCGACTTAGATATAGCTAAATTTTATATTTGTATAAATCAACTACCAATTATTTATACAAGCTCTACAGAAATAGAACTCAGAAGAAATAATTACCAACGCCACCTGCAAGATTTGGCTCAACATTATAAACAAGCTAATCCCGAAAAGCTAAGAAAAGCAGCGGATGCGGTAGGTGTATCTAAACCATTTTATCTGGCTTATCAATGCTTAAACAATCGTGATTTGCAGCAAAGTTATGGTGAAATGCTTGTTCACCTAATGTCAAATCGCTATCCCCAAGGTAGTCAAGACATTAATTTACCAGATTTGCAACCAAACGAAAAAATTCGCATCGGATTTATTTCTGGATGTTTTCATAGACATTCCGTTTGGAAAATCCCCATGCAGGGTTGGGTAGAAAATTTGGATAAAAGTCAGTTTGAATTATTTGGCTACCACACTAACAGTAGCTTGAAACACGATGAGGAAACTATCAAAGCAGGGAAAGCATTTGACAAGTTTACTAAAGGTCCTTTAGCAATCGAAAAATGGGTCGATATTATTCAAAAAGACAAATTACACGTCGTGATTTTTCCTGAGTTTGGCATGGATCCCATAGCATTAAAATTAGGGTGCCTCAAGCTGGCTCCGATTCAAATGACTTCTTGGGGACATCCTGACACGAGTGGCTTGCCAACAATTGACTATTTCTTGAGCAGTGAGTTAATGGAACCAGAAAATGCTCAAGAAAATTATACCGAGAAGCTAGTTAAATTACCCAACTTATCGATTTTTTACCAGCCACAATCTATTCCACCTCTAAAAGTTACTAAAAAAGATATTGGTATCCCAGAAGATTCAGTCATGTTCTGGTGCTGCCAATCCTTGTATAAGTATTTACCCCAGCATGATGATGTTTTTCCGAGAATTGCTCGGGATTTAGATAAATGTAAATTTGTTTTTATTCAAAATGATGGTGAAGGTGTAACTGAAATATTTAAGCAACGCTTGAAACAGGTTTTTGAGGAATTTGCACTCAATTATGAAGATTACTGCATCTTTTTACCGCAGTTAAAAAGCAGAAAATTTGCTGGCACCGCCGCAATTGCAGATGTATTTCTGGATAGTATTGGTTGGTCTGGATGCAATTCTACCCTAGAATCTATTGTCCATAACGTTCCCGTCATCACTCTTCCAGGAGAATTTATGCGAGGAAGACATTCCATGGCAATCCTGAAGATGATGGGTATTGAAGAAACCATAGCATCTGATAAACAAGAATATGTCGAAATTGCCATCCGTCTGGGGAAAGATATTGAATATCGCCGATACATCTGTGGGCTAGTTGCCCAGAACAAGCATAAACTATATAACGATCTCAAACCAGTTCGAGCTTTAGAGCAATTTTTGTTCGGCATTGTTGGCAAACCAAAGATATCTACCTCAAATAATATTGCCGATAATTTGCGTTTGGCAATTCAAGAACATAGAGCTAATCGTTTAGAAACAGCAGAACAAGCCTATCGTGAGGTTTTAGCAATACAACCAAAGCACCCTGAAGCTTTATACGGGTTGGGTATGCTGTCACAGCAGACAGGTGAATTACAACAAGGAGAGGAATTTTTAAGTTTAGCCGTACAAGAGCAGCCAGACTCAGTTAAGATGTGGTTTGCTTTAGGTAATTTGTACCAACACCTAGAAAAGTTAACAGCAGCCGAAGATGCTTACAAAAAAACTATTGCTCTGCGACCGGATGCAGCACCAATTTATAATAATCTCGGCTATACCTTGGAGCAACAAGGTAAGTGGAAAGAAGCGATAAAGTACTATCAAAAGGCTTTGGAGGTTCAGCCTAACTGTATTGAAGCGGATGCTAACTTAGGGAATGTACTTCATTCCAAAGCCCGACTATCCCTAGACAAGCAAATTTACTATGCAAAATTAAACCACAAGTTAGGTTTAGCTTGCCAAAAAAGAGGAGATTTTCAACATGCTGAGGTTTACTTTAAAAAAGCTTTAGAATTAAAACCCGATTATGAAGAAGTTAGTAGATGTTTAGAAGAAATTAGTGAAAGAAATTCCGCAAAACTAAAAGTTTAAAATAAATTTTTATTTCATGATTATTTTTATCAAAAAACTTTATTTTTTGCGGATTAAAATATTCGATATACTCATCAATAAAATACGCAAAAAAATTGAT
Source organism: Rivularia sp. (in: cyanobacteria) (assembly GCA_049649675.1). Lineage (GTDB taxonomy): Bacteria > Cyanobacteriota > Cyanobacteriia > Cyanobacteriales > Nostocaceae > Rivularia. The sequence goes on from JBARZF010000266.1 coordinate 13,644, forward strand.
TTTAAGCAAAAAAAAAGTTTTATATCATGTATAATACAAAGTAGGGCAACTAAAAAATAGTTGCCCTACATAAAATTCCAAAAACAAATTAGTAATTTCTGGGAAAAACTTCCAACTACCGTACCTGACCCATAAAGTTGCAAGGAGATAGACTTGATACACTTTGTCCTATCTTCTCGTTCCTCTTACTCTATCTCGTTTAATATGTGCAAATAAACAGAAAACAGAGAGGATAAACTTTGTATCTAGGTACGGTTGTATGGTTACGTATTACCAGATTTAAGTATTGTACCTAAAATCCAAAATATTGTCAAATCATCTGGCTGCGATCGCACTCAGATGATTTTTTTGCTTTATTCTTTTCATTTTTAATCCTCCCTCCTCAAACACTTAGATATTGCTCCAATAAAATTTGATTATTTTTAATCACTCAGTATTGAAGCTATAATCCTTAATTTACAGATAAAAACCCATAAAAGGAATGTATTATTAACGCACATATTTTGCTGCCCACTGTATAAATACGCAACGAAATCAAATATTACTTAAGCTTAAAACTCTTACTTATACAATAACAATAAGTATTTTTCACTAATCTTTTACATATATACTAATAATTTGGCATAGCATAGACTCAAGACCAATAACAGAAGTCTTGCAGCAGAATGTTTAGTTGTCATAAAAAGTACTAAGTCTTTATAGCTTTCGAGACTGGATTTCCCACTGCTGTGCCTACTTGAAGTCTCAGACAAAAGTCTATGTTTAATAGGCTAAATAATTTTCAACAATACTTGTGTAAGTAATATAGCATACATTCAGTGTATTTACTTCACTTTTAACTGCAAAATACAAGCGCCCAACTAGTGCCGTTTTCTCAACTCTAGCAACAAAACAAACAGATTTTCTTTGTTTAGCTAAAAGCCTTGCTGTATAAAGATTAAAAATTCATTAGTTAGGAGATAATTTACGATGAATAGCGATTTTTTTGACTTAAGTGAACTTGTTTTTACCAGGGGAGATGATGTAGTCAATCCAGGTACAACGATTTACAATCCCGCGTACTCTACTGTCAGGACATTCAAAGGTGACGATTACATCATTGGTAATTCATCTGTAAGTTTTGGTTTGGGGGTTTCGATTGAGGTTGCAGCCGAAGCAATCGGCCAAGGTCTCAATCCTGCTAACTCTGTCGAGTTTGTTACTCAAGCAAAGCTTAATGTTAATGGCATTATAAACAGAGGTGAGATCTATACAAATAGAGGTCAGGATATAGTAAATGGTAGTGCAACAGCAAACATTACTGCCGTAGCACAAACAGTGTCTGAAGCCATTGCCATTGCCAATGCTTACGATGCTACTGCGATCGCGAATAGTCTTGCTTCCGTTGAGATTTCTGCTATTGCCAATGGTATTAACAACTCTGGGAAAATCTCTACTGGTGCGGGTAGTGATACTGTTGCAGGAGAAGTCAAAGCTTCTGTTGCAGCGGTAGCTACAGCTAGTATAGATGTCACAGCTATTGTCACAGCGATTGCTCAAACCCCCATGTCTGAAGGTCTTAAAGCCGTTGCAGCCGGATTTGCTACAAGTTTAGCAGAAGCAAAAGTCATTGCTAGAGGTATTGACAATACATGCGGCGACATTAGAACAAATTCGGGTGCAGATAAGATTAGTGCTATAGCTACTTCTTACAGTGCTACCTATGCAGAAG
>JBARZF010000267.1:0-7010 GCA_049649675.1 Rivularia sp. (in: cyanobacteria)
AACGAAACATTTTCTGCTTCGTAACAATGTTCTAATAAAAGTGAAAAATTCTAAAAGTAGGCATGACTAGATGGAAGTAATCTATCAATATGCTTGGCTGATTCCAGTTTTACCGCTTTTAGGAGCGATGCTGGTAGGCTTAGGCTTAATTTCGTTTAATCAGGTGACTAACCGCCTACGACAGCTAAATGCCGTATTAATTATTTCTTTAATGGCAGCGGCAATGGGGCTGTCGTTTAGTTTGTTGTGGAGTCAAATTCAAGGACACCCGACTTATACGCGCACCTTGGAATGGGCGGCAGCAGGTAGCTTCCACTTGAATATGGGCTATACCGTTGACCACCTTACAGCGGTGATGCTGGCGATTGTTACCAGCGTAGCCGTGTTAGTGATGGTGTACACCGACGGCTACATGGCTCATGACCCAGGCTACGTAAGGTTTTACGCCTATTTGAGTTTATTTGGCTCCTCAATGTTAGGTTTGGTAGTTAGTCCGAACCTAGTACAAATTTATATATTCTGGGAACTGGTAGGGATGTGTTCCTACTTGCTGGTTGGCTTCTGGTACGATCGCAAGTCAGCAGCAGATGCAGCTCAAAAAGCGTTTGTCACCAACCGAGTTGGTGACTTTGGGTTGTTGTTGGGCATCTTAGGACTTTTTTGGGCTACGGGAAGTTTCGAGTTCGAGATAATGGGCGATCGCCTAGCAGAACTCGTACAAACTGGTTCTTTAAGCAATGCTCTGGCGATATTGTTTGCGATATTGGTCTTCTTAGGTCCTGTAGCGAAGTCAGCTCAGTTTCCATTGCACGTTTGGCTGCCGGATGCAATGGAAGGTCCTACCCCCATTTCCGCTTTGATTCACGCGGCGACAATGGTGGCAGCGGGCGTTTTCCTAATTGCCCGGATGTACCCGGTATTTGAACACGTTCCGGTAGCAATGAATGTAATTGCTTATGTTGGAGCATTTACGGCGTTTATGGGGGCAACAATTGCCGTTACCCAAAACGACATCAAAAAAGGTTTGGCTTACTCGACCATTTCCCAACTTGGTTATATGGTGTTGGCGATGGGAGTAGGTGCTTATACCGCCGGTTTCTTCCATTTGATGACCCACGCTTACTTTAAAGCGATGCTGTTCCTCGGTTCCGGTTCGGTAATTCACGGAATGGAAGGAGTTGTAGGTCACGATCCAGTTGTGGCGCAGGATATGCGAGCAATGGGCGGATTGCGGAAGTATATGCCAGTTACGGCAATTACCTTTTTGATTGGTTGCTTGGCAATTTCTGGTATTCCACCTTTCGCTGGTTTCTGGTCAAAAGATGAAATTCTTGGTTCAGCCTTTGCAGTTAACCCATTTTTGTGGTTCGTAGGTTGGTTAACCGCCGGACTTACCGCTTTCTATATGTTTAGAATGTATTTCATGACATTTGAAGGCAAATTCAAGGGCAAAGATGAAAGTATTTTGCAGCAGTTGACAAAACCAGCAGTTGCAGCCAATTTTGGCCCTGGAGCAATGAAGCAGGGAGAATTGACTCAAGCTGATAACGACCATTCACACGACAGTCACGGACACAGCGATACACCCCATGAATCACCATGGACGATGACCTTACCTTTAGCGATTTTGGCAATTCCTTCGATGCTAATTGGTTTGGTAGGAACTCCTTATAAAAACTATTTCGAGGAGTTTATCTATCCACCCAGCGAAACTTTAGCTGAAGTGATGGAAAAAACTGCTGAATTCGATGCCACCGAGTTTTATACTATGGCAGGAATTTCCGTGGCGATCGCCGTTACGGGAATTATCTTGGCTGTATTAATGTATCGAGTCAAGAAAATCGATCCAGCAGCCATTGCAGCCAAATACCCAGCACTTTACAAGCTATCTCTCAACAAGTGGTACTTCGACGATATTTACCATCGCGTATTTGTTATTGGCTTGCGTCGTTTAGCCAGACAAGTATTAGAAGTTGACTTCCGCGTTGTCGATGGTGCTGTTAACCTCACCGGAATTTTCACCCTTTTCAGCGGTGAAAGTCTAAAGTACATAGAAACCGGACGCGCACAACTCTACGCCTTGATAATCTTTGGAGCCGTTTTGGGCTTAGTAATTGTCTTTGGTGTTACCTGATGTAGAAATGTCATATGTTACGTTTCTACTTGTGAATTAGGTTAATGAGGATGAAGGCAGAAAAACTAGTTTATCTGCCTTCATCTTTTTGAGCTTAGAATCTTGGAAGATGGGGTTCGGGGGAGATTGGGAGATGGTAAGCCACTGCGTTGCGCGGGAACAAGCGCGTATAGCGCAAGTGGCGCAACCCGAAGGGGGGGATGGAGGGATGGGGAGACAAGGAGATGGGGAGTTATCAATTACCCATTACCCATTACCCATTACCCATTACCCATTACCCATGCCCGATGCCCGATGCCCGATGCCCAATTCCCTATTCCCTATTCCCTATTCCCTACTTTCAATTTTTGTTAAATCAACCGGAACATTAACGCCAAGTCAAAAAAAAACTGCTAATTAATAGCTAGTAGTTGATAGCCAAAATTTATTATTCCTTCCTAAGCATTTCGATGAATATAGCTAATTTTCCCTGGCTAACAACCATTATTTTGTTGCCCATAGCAGCATCGCTGTTAGTTCCCATCATCCCGGATAAAGACGGTAAAACAGTACGTTGGTTTGCCCTCATAGTCGGGCTGATCGACTTTGCGCTGATTGTTACCGCTTTTTACACTCAATACGACTTCTCTAATCCAGATTTGCAACTGGTAGAGAGTTATTCATGGGTTCCCCAATTAGGTTTAAATTGGTCGGTAGGGGCAGACGGCTTGTCAATGCCTTTAATTATTTTGACCGGATTCATTACCACGCTGGCAGCTTTAGCAGCTTGGCCAGTTACCTTTAAACCCAAGCTATTCTACTTTTTGATACTAGCAATGTACGGCGCACAAATTGCCGTATTTGCAGTTCAAGATATGCTGTTATTTTTCCTAGTGTGGGAACTCGAATTGATTCCGGTTTACCTCCTATTGTCAATTTGGGGAGGTAAAAAGCGGCATTATGCAGCCACTAAGTTTATTTTGTATACCGCTGGTGGTTCGCTATTTATCTTGATTGCATCCCTTGCAATGGCATTTTACGGCGATACTGTTACCTTTGATATGGCAACGTTAGCCGCAAAAGATTTTCCTCTCAAAATGGAACTTGGCCTGTATGCAGCTTTCTTCATAGCTTACGGCGTCAAATTACCCATCATTCCTCTGCATACCTGGCTGCCAGATGCCCACGGTGAAGCTACAGCCCCCGTGCATATGTTGCTAGCTGGGATTTTGTTAAAAATGGGCGGTTATGCGTTGATTCGGATGAATGCCCAAATGCTTCCCGATGCACACGCTTATTTTGCGCCAGCATTAATAATTTTGGGGGTTGTAAATATTATTTACGCCGCCTTAACGTCCTTTGCACAACGTAACCTGAAGCGTAAAATCGCTTACTCTTCAATTTCTCACATGGGCTTTGTGCTGATTGGTATTGGTTGCTTCACCGATTTAGGTTTGAGTGGAGCAGTACTGCAAATGGTTTCCCACGGATTAATTGGAGCGAGTTTATTCTTCTTAGTGGGTGCGACTTACGATAGAACCCACACCTTGATGCTCGATGAAATGGGCGGTGTTGGTCAAAAAATGAGTAAAATCTTTGCCATGTTTACCACCTGTTCGATGGCTTCTTTAGCATTGCCAGGAATGAGCGGTTTTGTGGCTGAGTTAATGATATTCGTTGGTTTTGCCACCAGCGATGCTTATAGCAACACCTTTAAAATTATTGTGGTGTTTTTGATGGCAGTTGGTGTAATTTTGACACCGATTTACCTGCTGTCAATGTTGCGGGAGATTTTCTACGGCGAAGAAAACAAAGAGTTGACTTCCCATCAAAATCTTATCGATGCCGAACCCCGCGAAATATTCATTGTGGCTTGTTTGTTGATTCCAATCATCGGAATTGGTTTGTATCCGAAGATTTTGACTCAGATTTACGATGCGACAACAGTTCAATTAACTGCTAGATTGCGCGGCTCCGTACCGAGTTTGGCTCAACGAGAAGTGCCTGCGGTGTCGATGAGTGCGCCGGAGATTGGTAATTAGTTTTTAGTTTGAAGTAATTTTTTGATGGAAGGGATGGGTTTAATTTAAACCTGTCCTTTTTTTTGGGTTGGTGATGGGATTTTATACTAATTTGTAAAGGTTTGGAATATGTTTTTTGAACGCAAAGGAACACGAAGGTAAACGCGGAGGAGCGCAGAGGAAAGAAAGGAAGGGAAAGTAATTTTACATAGGAAGGGAGTAAAAGTTTTGTGGTTCTTAATTACACATATAAGTAGTTAAACATAATTAATTGCACAATGTCATTGCGAGTGAAACGGAGTGAAACGAAGCAATCGCAAGGGCTGGGATTGCTTCGCTTCGCTCGCAATGACGGTAAATATTTTTGTTTACTTACTTAATTTTGTGTTAACACTTCAGTACGTTTAATTTCTTTATTCAACTTTTAAATTTATACTTTTGAAAAAGGTTAGTTATTCCCTTAATTTGGGAACTCTACATATAAGGTCTTCCGTCGCAGAAATTTAGATAACCCTTAAAAACTAACTTTAATCGGGAGCAATTTATGATTCCACTAATATTGGGTGCTGCTGCTTTGGCTACTAGCGTTTTGGGCGTTGGAGCAGGTCTTTCAGGTAAGGCTGATATGGATGAAGCAAAGGAGATTGGCGAAAACGCTCAAAGAGATTACGAGGATGCTTGTGACTACTTGAATGCACAAAGGGAAGAAACTAATCAGCTAGCACAAAATTATGGTGAATTCCAAATGGATGTAGTAGTACATACAATTGGACGCTTTGTTGACTTCATTGAAAGAAATATTGGTAAGGCTAACCAAAGTCAAAAGAAGTTTTTAGAAGGGCTTGATGGAATTTCAGTTAAGCAAATCAACGAATACAAAACAGCAGCAATAGAAGCCGAACAATTTTTCCAAGGAGGTATTAAAGCTGTCGGAGGAGCAGCCGCAGGATACGGTGGTGGAATGAGCCTTGCTACTTCCGTAGGAGTTGCAAGTACGGGAACTGCTATCTCAGGTTTAAGCGGTGCTGCTGCGACAAATGCAACTTTGGCATGGTTAGGTGGTGGCTCGCTTGCTGCTGGTGGCGGTGGTATGGCACTTGGTTCTCTTGTATTAGGTGGAATTACAGTTGGTCCGGCTTTGTTGATTGGTGGTTTTGTATTTGCAGGTCAAGGTGAAAAAGCTTTAACCAAGGCGCGAAAATATGAGGCGAAAATTAATAAAGCGATCGCTGAGATTGAATCTGTTGGGGATTTTTTAATACAGGTAAGAAAGGGGATTTTCGAGTTAGCAGATTTACTCGAATCTCTTAATGAACGGACAATTGATGGGCTTGATGAACTTGAATCTTTAGCGTATTTCGATCCAAATCAGGACGTAGGTAAATTTCAACAGGTAGCGCTACTAATAAAGGCAATTTCAGAAATCATCAAAACTCCTGTTTTAGATACCGAAGGATTTATAAATCCTGCTACTGGAGCAATTACTGCTAGATACCGCAGTCTGTGAGGTTATTCAAAATGTCACTTAAGAAAATTAAAAGCTTTGGGCTGCCAAATTTAAACCCTGCTGAATCTCTCCAACAAATGGTTTCAGCTTACACTGAATACTTGGCGATCGCCGAACAAGAAAAGACTAAACGCCGCGATATTGAAGCTTGGGAAAAAGAAGCGATTAGTAGAATTAATGCTCAACGCGAATTAGTAATAACATACCTCGATCGCTCTTTTGATGAACGTGCAGAAAATTTTCGCTCTTTGTTTGGTGTCGTTGATGATGCTCTTTTATCAGGTGATAATCAACAACTTGCTCTTGCTTTAAATTCGATTACAGAAATAGCTAAATCTAGTCCTTTCAAAGAGCTTGCGAATTTAACCTCTGTTCGTGCTGCACTCAACGATCCAAACCACGTATGGGAATTTTGATTTTATACGATTCTAATTTTTTGTTCGTAGTAAGGGCTTCAGCCCTCCAGAGTCGAGGACTAAAGTCCTTACTACGAGCCAGAGGTTCACAACAGCAGGTTACGTAAGTTCTGTTTATTATCAAAGCCCGTGCAGACGGGCTTCGTTCTTGTGTATTTCTGCTGCAAACGTTTGAAAGCGTTGGGTGTAGATCCTGCGGAGTCTGGGTTAAGAGCAAAACTACACCAAATTGTAAAATACACTGATAAAGCCGTAACATTGTGTACTAGTAAATTTATAGAGTAAATTATTTACTTTATTCTGTAAGAGTTCGTTGTGGAAAATTTCTATGAATTTACTAAAGAATAAGTTTCAAGTCGGTATTGCACTTCTAAGTGTTATCGGAAATTTAGCATTTTTACCCAGCGCTGAAGGTAGTGTAAATAGTAATCTTTCTGTCACAGTTAAGGGACTTAAAAATCAAACAGGACAAGTTTGTTTTAGTCTTTTTTCTAGCAGTCGCGGTTTTCCCAGCAACGATAAACGTGCTATCAAAGCACAATGCGTCAAACTTGGAAATGACAACGTAAAATTAAATATTCCTTCTTTAAAAGCAGGTACTTATGCTCTAGCCATGTTTCACGATAAAAATGGTGACGGCAAACTTAATACAAACGGTTTAGGTATACCTAAAGAAGGTTTCGGATTTTCTCGAAATCCTCGAATTCTTACTGGCCCCCCTAAGTTTGGCGATTCTGCTGTATTTGTAGTTGGTTCAAGTACTAATATTCAAATCAATATGAACTACTTTTTTGGTGGTTAATAGAGCATCTTGCAATTTTTTGCGAGAGGATGTTAAAGATTAATCGGTATTGAGGGAGACGTAGCAATGCTACGTCTCTACATTTATTTTTCTAATTCCTTATTTGTAATACGCTAGTACTATAATAGATTATAGACTGGCTAATTAGTTT
>JBARZF010000268.1:0-4622 GCA_049649675.1 Rivularia sp. (in: cyanobacteria)
AAAATCATGTTACCTCTTATCGGTTTATTCTTAGGACTTTTAGGTTTCGGTTCGACTGCTGGCTATTGGATTATTCGCTATTTCTACCATATTTGTCAGCCAAGTGAAGTACTTATTTTTGCTGGCGGTACCCATAAAACTTCTGATGGAAAGGAAGTTGGATATCGTTTGGTGAAGGGTGGAAGCAGTATTCAAACTCCTTTGTTTGAACGTACTTTTCGGATGGATTTGGGTAACATTATTATTGACCTTGAGGTTCTTAATGCTTACAGTAAGGGTGGTATTCCTTTGAATGTTCAAGGGGTAGCCAATATCAAAGTTGCTGGAGAGGAACCTACTATTCATAATGCAATTGAAAGATTGTTGGGTAAAAGTCAGCAGGAAATTAAACAGTTAGCCAAGGAAACATTGGAAGGAAACCTCCGGGGTGTTTTGGCTAGTTTAACTCCGGAAGAAGTTAATGAAGATAAAATTGCTTTTGCTAAAAACTTATTGGAAGAAGCCGAAGACGATTTAGAAAAATTGGGTTTGATTTTAGATAGTTTACAAATTCAGCAGATTTCTAGCGAGACGAAATATCTGCAAGCTATGGGACGAAAACAACGCGCCGATTTGTTGCGAGATTCCCGGATTGCTGAAGCTGAAGCTGAGGCTAAATCGGCAATTTGCTCTTCTGAAAATGAAAAACTTGTAGCTTTAAAACGTAGTGAAAGAGATTTACAAATTGCGAAAGCTGAAGCACAAAGAAGAGTTAGAGATGCTGTCACCAAACGGGTGGCTATGGTGGCTGAAGTTGAAGCCGAAGTTGGTGCTAATGTTGTTAAAACTCAAGCCGAAGTTGCAGTACAAAACGAACGCATCAAACAGGTGGAGCAGCAATTAATAGCTGATGTTGTAGCACCAGCAGAAGCCGAATGCAAAAGAGCGATCGCCAAAGCTAAGGGTGATGCAGCAAGTATCATTGAAGACGGTAAGGCTCAAGCTGAAGGTACTAAGAAGTTAGCCGAATCTTGGCAAAATGCCGGTAGTAATGCCAAGGAAATCTTCTTATTACAAAAGTTTGATGTGCTGCTCAAAGCAATGGCTTCAAGTATCCCAGAGTTGGAAGTGGAGAAGGTAACTATAATTGATGGCAGCCAAGGAAGCAGTGCAACTAAGATGGCATCTTTTATCGAACAACTACGTCAAACTACTGGTTTAGATGTACCCGAAATCATTCAGGGTTTCATGGATAATCAATCTATTAAGAGTGCGGAAGTTGCTACCGATACAAATCATCTCCCTAAAGTAAATATTCGGGAAGAGGGAAAGGGGAATAGCGAATGGTAATAAGAAGCGATCGATCGCTAGTAAAAATTTAATGTGCTCAGAAACCCGGTTTTTTGGAAAAACCGGGTTTATTTTGCAGGGTGTATCGTAAAAACAGAAAAGTTATGAAGGCTAACACATTCGTAGTGCGAGCATCTTGCTTGCTCGAAAGCGCGAGCATCTTGCTTGCTCGAAAGCGCCAGCGAGCAAGATGCTCGCACTACGATGAATGCATCAACCATCAAAATTAATGTGCCGGAGTACTAGTACTCCACCACATTAATTTTGTTGGGTAGAGGTAGTGCGAGCTTCTAGCTCGCTCGTTACCACCAGGGAGCGAGACGCTCCCACTACAAATGTTTTACCCGGCAAAATTAATGTGGTCAAATACTAGTTTTTATATTCTTTACAAGACAGTCTAAACGCTTCGTTCTAATTCTTTTATACTACAATAGCACTACATGATTCTATATTAAATATTTTATGGCAGAAATTACCTTTGAACAAATCAAAACAACTTGGGGTATACATCCAGCAAGAAGAATTCCTTTTGACGAACTTTATCAAGGACTTTTAGTAAATGTAAAAGCAAGGAATATAGTCCGTGTTGTTGAAGGCGATTTAGAACTTTTTAACTATACTAGTCACGCGCAATACAACGCGAATTGGAATGTTTTTACGTTAATTGCCAGGGGATTAGTTGTTGATGTTAAAAAGCAAGCTGTAATTGCCACTCCTTTCCCGAAGTTTTTCAATTTTGGTGAAGCAAAAGTTTGGGATGCTGATATATCTGGAGATATTTTAGTTTATCAAAAGTACGATGGCTCTTTGGGTGTAGTGTTTTATGATGGTGAAAGATGGCGAGTTACGACGAGAGGTTCGTTTGATTCTGATGCAGCTATTTGGGGACAAAAATGGTTAGATGAAAATGTAGATACTGGTTTATTAGAAATTGGCAATACTTATCTTTTTGAAATTATTTATTTAGGAAATCGGGTTGTTGTACCTTACGATTTTCAAGGAATGGTTTTATTAAGTGCTTATGATTTAAGTGGATGTGAATATACTCGTTCCAAAATTGACATTTTAGCTGATAAACTTAAAATACGAGTTACCGAAATCGAAAAATTTGAATCAGTTGATAATTTAGTTAAAGCAGCCCAAACCTTAGATAAAAATAGCGAAGGATGGGTAATTAAGTTCGCTAATGGACACCGTTTGAAAATTAAAGGTGCAGAATATTGTCGTCTTCATCGTTTAATATCCCAAGTTACACCTTTGGCAATATGGGAAGTGTTGAAAGAGGGTGATGATTTAGAAGCAATACGGAAGGAGTTACCGGAAGAACATTTACAGGAGTTTGATAAAATCTGCTCGATTTTAGAGGCTAAGTTGGAATCTCTAATTAAAGATGTTGCAGAAATCTGTCAGCAAAAACAACATCTCTCGGATAAAGATATCGGTTTGGCTTTCAATAAGGGTGAGTGGTTGGATGGTACCTTAGTTAATCAAATAGAAAGAAAGTTTATATTTGCCGTTAGAAAACAAAATTTATTGAATAACGTCCATAAAGCGAGGCACGGCTGTCGTAGGATGGCTTTTGAAAGCTTCCGCCCTGCTGGAAATTTATTAGATATTTAGCTATAAGATTAAGCGTAGAATTGTGAGAAAAACTAAGATATCTCCTGTTTACTGTTTCCTATTCCCCAAAAAACCATGATTCTCACTTTTTCAGACATAAAAGCCGAGTTTTTCTCTTTATGATAATTTTGTGAAGTTTTTGGGAAACCTAAATATTATATTCGTTTATATAGTGTGTGTTTACTTTGCTTAACACAAGGTTAAAAAATAAAAGTACATCATGTATTTACATCTGCGCCTAATTTCAATTATATCAAATTAGGAAGACGGATGATAACCGAGTTATAGGTGAAGTTAATGAGTGATTTTCCCTTGTGTTCCCAGTTAAGGCAGTTAGTGAATGATTCCTATTAATTTTCAGAAACTTTTAAATCAAAAAGATATTAAACATCTTGTAAAAAATCTTTTTGCAACCGTAGAAACACCATTGTACCTTGTTAGTACCGACGGGAAAGTTATTTTTGGTACTTATACAGAAGGATTAACCGAAAAATATCCGGTTGAATTATCTGATACTACTTATGGATGGGTAGTTGGTGATTCTAAAGCATTGGCAATTGCTGAACTAATTTCCTTTTTAATAAAACAAGAATTTGAAAAAAAGTCTTTGGCAAAGGAATTATTAGAAAGATATGAAGAAATAGATTTATTTGATGAGTTATCGACACAAATAACAAATAGTTTGGATATAAATCAAATTGCTCAATTAGTTTTAGAAAGAATTAGCACAATAATTAAGTGTAATATTGGAGTATTTCTATTATTAGATTATCAAACAAATCAACTAAAACCTATTTCTGATTTTGGTGAATTTGGCTGCTTTGAATTTCCGATAACTTTAGGTAAAGGTATTTTAGGTGAGATAATCAGCAGAGGCAAAGGAGAGATTGTTAACAGTATTTGCGAAAGCCTAAAATGCTACGATAACGATAAACCAATTCTTTCTTTAATTTGCGTTCCTTTAAAAAATAAAGATCGAGTAATTGCAGCTATTGCTGTCGGTAGCCAAACCCAAGTAAGCTATACCACCGAAGATTTAAAACTCCTCAATATCTTTGCGACTCAAGCGGCGATCGCTATTGAGAAAGCGTTGCTGTACGAACAAAGTTTAAATGCTGCAAAATCCGCTCAGCAACAAACGAAGGAGCTACAGCAAACTTTAGATAAGTTGCAGCAAGCTCAAGCTCAATTAATACACAGCGAAAAAATGTCTAGCTTGGGACAAATGGTAGCTGGGATTGCTCATGAAATCAACAATCCAGTCAATTTTATCAAAGGCAATATCGGTTACGGTTTTAATTATGCACAAGACTTGATTGAATTGATAAACCTATATCAAAAAAATTATCCGCAACCAATATCAGAAATTGAGGAAAAAATAGAGGATATTAATCTTTATTTCATGAAAAATGATTTTCTCGATCTACTTAATTCAATGAAAGTCGGTGTTAACAGGATTAGAGATATTGTGCGTTCGTTAGGGATTTTTTCCCATCTTGATAAAGCAGAAATAAAAGCTATCAATATTCATGAAGGTATTGATGGGACTTTGATGATTTTAGGTCATCGCTTAAGTGCTAAGAAAGAAATAAAATCCATTGAGATAGTGAAAGAATACGGCGATCTACCTTTAGTAAATTGCTATGCAGGACAGTTGAATCAAGTATTTATGA
>JBARZF010000269.1:0-11858 GCA_049649675.1 Rivularia sp. (in: cyanobacteria)
GTTGCCGTCCTACTTATGGGCTACGGTGAAGTAGAAAGCTACGAAGATTTTGCTAACTATAACGAGCAAGCTTTGAATTTACTTACAGCAAAGTTTGCACCAGTACCAACCTGGATTTACCCACCTCTAGCAAAGATGCTGGCGATATTCGATCTTCATGAGTGGGGACATACACACGATAATTTTATTTCACCCCACAACGCCATCTTTGAAAAGCAACGCGCTGGAATTGAACAGCAATTACAAGAAAAATGGGGCGATAAAGTAGAGGTTTTCAAAGCTTTCAACTTTTGCGCTCCCCATCTTCCCCATCAAGTCTTAGCCGAAATCCATAATCAAGGCTTTGACAAACTTCTGATTTATCCATTATTGGTAGTTGATTCCATCTTCACCAGCGGTATTGCGATCGAGCAAGTTAATAATGGTTTGTCACAGATGGCTGATGGTGAGGAGCATTGGCTAAAAGCACAGCGTTACATTCCTTCTTTCTACAACGAACCCAAATACATCAAGTTGATCGCGAAACTTGTAGAAGAAAAGATATCTTCAGAATTAGCTGATGCTTATTTGCCTTCGCAAATTGGTATCGTATTAATGAATCACGGTTGTCCCCACAAAGCTAAAGGATTCACTTCTGGAATTACCGAGTCTCAAATACTTTATGATTTGACACGCGAAGAATTAATGTACCGCTACCCATTAATTTCTGTGGGTTGGCTCAATCACGATACACCTTTGATTGAATGGACTCAACCCAACGCCGAGCAAGCCGCTCAAAACCTAATTCAAATAGGTGCAAAAGCAATAGTATTTATGCCTATCGGCTTTGCCACAGAAAATCACGAAACTCTCTTAGACGTACATCACATTATTCATAAGCTAGAGAAAAAGCATAAGGATTTAAACTGCATTCAGATGGATTGCGTCAACGATCATCATGAATTTATGATCATGGCTGCTGAATGGGCTGACTCTCACATCGAAGAGTTACTCTCAGAAGAAGCAACAGCAGTTAATCCCTCACAAGCAGTTGCTCATCACCACCATCATCATTAAGAATTGGGAATTGGGAATTGGGCATGGGGCATTGGTTATTAAAAAAACTTAAAGCTCAAATTCCCTTTACCTTTTACATTCTTTGTTCTCTCTCATATTAAGCAAAATGAACTGTTACTTTTAGTAGCGGTTCATTTTATTTATAGTAACTTTGATAACTGATAACTGATAACTGATAACTGATAACTGAAAATGGCTAAAATTTTTGAATCAATTACCGAAGAATTACAAACATTTATAACAAACCAGCATATGTTCTTTGTTGGTACTGCACCTTTAGATTCTAATGGACACGTAAACCTTTCTCCCAAAGGATTGAAAAGTTTTCGCGTACTTTCACCACACAAAGTTGCTTATCTAGATTTAACCGGAAGCGGAAACGAAACATCAGCGCATTTACAAGAAAACGGACGTATTACCTTTATGTTTTGCGCTTTTGAAGGTTCGCCGTCTATTTTGCGTCTTTACGGTAGCGGAAAAACTATTTTACCTAACAATTCAGAATGGGAATCTTTATACTCGCAGTTTCCCCAAATACCGGGAACCCGTCAAATAATAGTAGCTGATATTGAAAGAGTTCAAACAGCTTGTGGTATGAGCGTACCTTTGTATGAATTCCAAGGGCAGCGAGAAAGTTTAGTTAAATGGGCAGCGAAAAAAGGAGAATCAGGAATTAAGGAATATCATCAAAAGAAAAATATGGTTAGTATCGATGGTTTAGCTACTCCCTTGAGTGAAATAAGCTAATATTTATTAATTTGCTGACACTATAGCGGGCAAGATACCCGCACTAAAATATTTTTAATTAAAATCTTTTCTCTAATAGTAGAGCAGAGGTTTTTTAATTGTTTTAACCTTATACATTAAAAATAAAAGAATCAAAACGAGTGTAATTACATAATTATGAATGTTTGTAATATCGCTTAATTATTAAAATATTATCAAACATCAATTTATCTTTTCTTAAGTAATAGCGCGTATAAAAATCTTAAGCCGAGTCAGTTAAGATTGTTTTAAAACAAGCTTTTAATAAACATTTATCTTAATTAGGACTTCAAGGTGCAAGTATCAAAAATAACGGCAATGTTGGCATTGGGAATAATTGCTTTTAGTTCCAAGGCTAATGCAAATTTACCTTCGACTCTTGAATTAAGACAAGAATCTAAATTACAGCTAGCTCAAGCAAATCCCCAAGATGCTGCAAAATATTTCAATAGCGGCAACAAACGCTTTGAGCAAGAAGATTATCGAGGAGCGATCGCTGACTTTACTCAAGCTATACAAATTAATCCTAACGATACCGATACCTACTATAACCGGGGTGTTGTTCGTAGTCAGTTAAAAGATTATCAAGGAGCAATCGCTGATTACAACAAAGCTATACAAATTAATCCCAAACTAGCCCAAGCTTATAACAATCGGGGTGTTGCTCGTCGTCAGTTAAAAGATTATCGAGGAGCGATCGCTGATTACAACAAAGCTATACAAATTAATCCCAACAATGCCCAAGCTTATAACAATCGGGGTGTTGCTCGTCGTCAGTTAAAAGATTATCAAAGAGCGATCGCTGATTACAACAAAGCTATACAAATTAATCCTAACTATGCCAATGCCTACAATAATCGTGGTAATGCTCGTAGTCAGTTAAAAGATTATCAAGGAGGAATCGCCGATTTCAACAAAGCTATACAAATTAATCCTAACGATGCCCAAGCCTACTATAACCGGGGTACTGCTCGCCGTAAGTTAAAAGATTATCAAGGAGCAATAGCTGATTACACCTCATCTATACAAATTAATCCCAAACTAGCCCAAGCTTACAATAGTCGGGGTGCTGCTCGTCGTCAGTTAAAAGATTATCAAGGAGCGATCGCCGATTACAACTCATCTATACAAATTAATCCCAACTATGCTGATGCCTACTTCAACCGGGGTGTTGCTCGTGGTTCATTAGAAGATAAACAAGGTGCAATTGCAGATTTTCAAAAAGCTGCTCAACTGTATCAAAAACAAGGTAGACAAGCCGAAGCGCAAAAAGTACTTAATATAATTGCGAAGGTTAAAAGCCTATAAAATCCTAAGACACACTTCACCTGGCGAATGTAATATTTTATAAGTCCACGCAGGTGGACTTTGCCTGTATAGCTGCGGTTTCAACCGCCACTTTTAGCTTAAAATCTCTACTTCGCATCACTCACAACTCTCAACCCAATAAAAACATCCCGCAAACTCGTTTCACCTTTATACCTCAAAGCACTACGACAAAACCGAGGTACGTTAAACCAAGAGCCACCGCGCATGACTCGCAAATTATTATCCCCTTCTTCATGCCAAACTCTACCGTCATTTGGAGCGTGATGATAACTATCGTGCCAGGAATCGGCGCACCATTCCCACACGTTACCGTGCATATCGTACAATCCAAAGGCATTTGGAGGAAAATTTCCCACGGGAGTTGTACCTTGACGATATTTTCCTTTTGGTGCTAACCCATAGGTATAGTTACCGTCGTGGTTTACCAAATCTGAAGTGATAGTATCGCCGAAATGAAAAGGTGTAATAGTATTACCGCGACAGGCATATTCCCATTCTGCTTCGCTGGGTAAACGGTACTGTCTTCCGCAATATTGGGACAAACGATCGCAAAATTCCATCGCTTCATCCCAAGATATTTGTTCTACTGGATGGGAATCACCTTTAAAATAAGATGGCTCTGGATTTAACGAACGATTAATTTGAGGAAGTTTGGCTACTGTTAACCAAATAGCCTGAGTAATCGCAAACTTACTCATAAATAAAGGCTTGATAGTGACAAAATGCTGCGGATGTTCGCTATCAGAACCTTGAGATTCTGGCGAACCCATCATAAAGGTACCGCCGCAAAGGTATACCATTTCTAGGTTTGCGCCCCCTTCCAACTCTTGGACAAAATACTCTGCTTGATGGCGATCGCAATTGACAACTTTGGCATATTTATCTACGGTAATTGTCTCAAATTGAAAGCCTTGTTGCGAATCAACGCTATCTTCTTCGGTAAATAAAGCAACAGAATTTTTATTCAGAATAGGAGCATGAGTCGAATCATATAAAGTATCTTTCACATCCGTAAGCACATCGGCAGCAGATTGATATCTTTCCCGCACAAAATGCTTGAGTAATTTATTCAGAATTCGCGTCAGCTTGTGACTGATAGTAATCCCATTAGTTACCAAATATTCTCGCCACAACCATTTTCCATTAATTGGATCGTAAATTGGATCGTAAAGATTTCCGTAATCATCTTGCTTCACCAAACAGCCA
Source organism: Rivularia sp. (in: cyanobacteria) (assembly GCA_049649675.1). Lineage (GTDB taxonomy): Bacteria > Cyanobacteriota > Cyanobacteriia > Cyanobacteriales > Nostocaceae > Rivularia. The sequence goes on from JBARZF010000269.1 coordinate 4,357, forward strand.
GTTAACAACCGCACGCAAGTAGCACCCAAAGCATATAAATCGCTAGCAGCACAGGCATAACCCGCCATTTGTTCGGCAGCAGCATAACCTAGAGTATAAATTCCCGTACCTTTCTGGGCTAAATTATTTTGAGTAACTTGTTTCGCACCACCAAAGTCAATCAAAACCAACTTACCATCACCAATCCGACGAATAATATTTTCGGGTTTAATATCGCGATGAATTACCTGACGCTGATGGATAAATTCCAAAACCGGAAGTAAATCCGTTAAAACTTGCCAAATTTCAGTTTCGTTAAAAGCTTGTCGGAGTAACTGTTGATGTAAATTATCCCCATCAATAAATTCCTGTACCAAATACATACAGGTACCTTGTTCAAAATAAGCTACCAAACGGGGGATTTGCGAATGATTTTCCCCCAACTCAAACAAACGCTTGGCTTCCTGACGAAATAATTGCGCTGCTTTCGCACGGGCTGTAGTTCCTTGGGATTCCCTGATAAACTGCTTAACAACGCAAGCAGCATCAAGTCTATCCAAATCTTGCGCTTCATAAGTTCTACCAAAACCACCCGTACCCAATAACCTTTTGACGCGGTAACGGTTTCTTAATAAATCGCCAAAATTATCGGCACCACAACCAACACAAAACCGATTACCGTTTGAATTAAAAGGATTAGAACAGTTAGGATTCTGGCAGATTTTCATAGTTATAAGACTACAGCTTATCTTATTACCTAAAGTTAGCTTAAGTTTCAGGATATTGCACAATAAATATTAATCCCCAAAGTTATTCTTTTAGTAATCATTAGAGATAAGAGACTATAAAAAATCAATAGTGTTCTTTTTTAATTACTAAAATAATTCCAATAGATTAACTACTCAGAAAAAAAGGCACTAAGCATCTCGGATAATTTTACAAACCATTTACGGTGAATATTTAGGCTTTTTATCTCACAAATAATGATGGGTAGATACAAATATTACAAAAAACGAATGTGAGATATTCATAACTTTTAATGGTGTTACAAAAGAGACTGAAAATAGCTTCATCTTTCTTTTAATATCTATTTTAAATTAATATGAGTATTTCCAGCATATCGAAAGTTAACATCAACCTATTAACTTTGTCAAGCGACTGATAACAGCCTAACGGTATGGTGTGTTATGGCTTCAGCCGCGAGCGCAGCATATTACTAATTTGTTTAAATATCCATAATTAAGAAATATTATTTATTGTCCGACAGAAAATGATACAAGATGTTATTTGATAGTTAAATTAATTCAAAAAATAAAATAAAACTGTTCAGCTATAGGATAATTATTAAAATATCAAAATTTCCAGACAATTTGGAGAAAAATGTGAGAAGAGATGCGATTTTTTATACAATTTTTCAGCGTTCACCGGAATTAATTTTTGAATTTATAGAACCAATAATTACCAGTGCAACAAATTACAGTTTTCAATCAGTAGAAGTAAAAGAACCAACTTTCAGGATTGACGGAGTATTTTTACCGCCACAAGATGCTTCACCTCGCGTAGTTATTTTTGCTGAAGTGCAGTTTCAAGCAGATGAATTGTTATACCATCGTTTCTTTGCGGAATCTCAACTTTATATGTACCGCAATGCTTTATTGCAAGATGATTGGTACGGAGTAATTATCTTTCCCAGCCGTAATTTAGAACCAAAAAACACAACCATTCATCAGCCACTACTTGAGTGCGATAAAGTACGACGAATTTATTTAGATGAATTAGATAATTCTGCCGAGCAAAGTATAGGTATAAGTTTGATGCAGTTAACCATTGCTTCAGAAAACCAAGTGGTAGAATCGGCGAAACGTTTAATCGAGAGAGTAAAACAAGAACAAATCAGCACTCTCCCCCGGAATGACTTGTTCGATATAATTACGACAATAGCAGTTTATAAATTTTCCAACTTAAGTAGGGAAGAGGTGGAAGCGATGTTAGGAATTAAATTGGAAGAAACCAGAGTTTATCGAGAAGCTAAAGAAGAAGGAAGAGAAGAAGGAAGATTAGAAGGTAAACAGGAAGTAAAATTAGAACTTGTACCGGCAATGTTAGCCCGTGGTATGAGCGTTGCAGAGGTTTCCGAGTTGTTGGGTTTAACTGAGGAACAAGTAAATCAAGCTGCGGGGAATTAATCACACGAATGAGGTATTGGGGAGAAATCAAGAACTTTAGACTGTGGTTTCTGTGGCAGAACAAATGTGAAGCAAGCATTCTGACTTTTGGTTCCAAAGGCATCTATATGAATTCTAGCTTTATACTTAAACCCAGGCTTCAGTTCAAAAGTATCAAGCTTTCCACAGCCCAAGGTTTGATGTTTTACTTTAGAGTGCCACTGTCGATCGCATTGGTAAAAGAAGAGATAATTAACTATGTGATGAGTTCTTGGTGGAACAGATATTGCTGTGACTAAAGAGTAGTTTTCATTTTTTGTAAGCGGAAACTCAAATAGTCGAATATTTTTGAGTTTATCAAACTGTCCATCGGCAATAAACTTTATTTTCTCCCCATCCTTGTTGATAAGAGTTAAAGTAACTTCTTTTATTGTCTTGAGAGTAGCACCATTGTTATAGATAGAAAAACTTAACAATATTTTGTCACTACCATTACCCTGAAGCTTGATTTCTTTACCGCTAGCTATAGCAATGCGTGTAGGAGAAGATGTCTCTAGCCTCCCTTCGATAAACTCGGTTCTGTAAAGTGCGAAAAGTGATATTCCAAAAGCTAAGAATGAGATGAAATTAGTAAAGGTTTGTGAGTTCCAAAAATTTCTTCGCTTTTGCGCGTCTTTACTAATCATAGTTGTTTCCACTCATCACAGCATGAAGCCTCTTCTGTTCCAACTGCTTGAAACTTTTCACGAATGAAAATTTATCGAGCTAGTCACAAAGCACGCTTCAAGTCTATAAAAATAAATTTTCTACAACAAGCAATAGCATATACCTTTGAAAACAATTATTTGATTCAGTGTTGCAGAGTGTTTTAGATGGAACAGAATAACGCACCATTACAAAGAGCTATGGTGCGTTTGATTGAATGAAATTAGCTGTTGTAGGGTGCTAAAAGCGGAACGTCCTAACCCACCAAAGCTAGTCATAATGGTGCCGTACTCTGGGCGTACACATCCTAGTACAGCACGGCATAAATAAGGCAACCATTAAAAATGGCTGAAAAGCCTAGAAAATCAAACTTATTACTTATTACTTATTACTTCTTACTTCCGCGAAGCGGTACTAGATATCTTTATGCCCTCCCGCCACGCAATACCTACGGTACGCTTCGCTAGCGGCGAACAAAATTCATATTCCTAATAGTGATTAAAAAATGCCATTTCCCAAAAGTCTTTTTCTTTTCTGCTAATCTCTAAAAAAACTGATTCGACTTGAGATTGTGCTGTTTCAGGACTCTTTGAGATGGCTTCATCAGCAAGTTGTTCTAAGAGTTTGACGTACTCGGTAAAATTTGGATTACCCCAACGAGCAGCGAATTCTGTATAAGGTTCTGGCATAATTCCTGGTAATTGCCAAGCTTGATTGTAAGCAAGTTCGATTGCCCACAAAGCAGTCAATTGCACAGCATATGGCATATCAACTACCATTTCCAGATATTTACAATATTGGCTACAAGTATCTTGAGGCTTGGTTTCTTCTAAATCAAGTTGTCGCGAAACTGCTTTGTCTTTAAACCAATTTAATTCATCTTTAAGAGCGCTCAAACCACCTAAAATTATATCAAAATGATCGGTGGGAGCATTAGCTAAAACTCTTGCTACAAATCGAGTAAATTCAATAACAAATAAATAATCCTGCACCAGCCAAGTGTTAAATTGCTGAGGCTGAATTGTTCCTGAGTGGCACTGTTCCAAAAATGGATGCACTGTTGCAGCCAGCCAAGCTTGAGAATGTTTTTCTAAAAGTTGAGAACAGGTTATAGTCATATTCGAGAAGTTAATCCAAAATTAAAAATTAAAGTTTCAAAAATCTCCATACCCAACCAAATCCAATATCCGATGGGCCATTTCCAACTTAGAACACATCGGAATCTCAACTTCCTTCCCTTTCCTATCTATATATATAGCCTTATTCGTATCGCTACCAAATCCGCTACCAATTTCATCTATGGGATTAGCAACAATTGCATCTAAATTCTTTCTTTGCAACTTCTCTCTCGCTGGGGTGACAATATCCCCGGTTTGCGCCGCAAAACCAATCAATTTCTGATTCTCACGCTTGCAACTCGCTAATTCAGCAATAATATCTCCCACATTCTCTAAAGGTAAAGCTTCCGGAAGCGCCTTTTTCGGTAACTTTTGCGAACTATATTCTCTGGGCTTCACATCCGCAACAGCCGCCGACATGATAATTACATCAGCATCGGGTAAACACCGCAACATTTGCGATCGCATTTCTTCAGCAGTATCTACAGTTATACCTTTAACTCCCAAAGGAAAATCCCAACTTGCCGCACCGCGTACCAAAGTCACATCCGCACCGCGATGTAAAGCCGCACGCGCTAAAGCCAATCCCATTTTACCAGTTGCAGGATTGCCGATAAACCTTACCGGATCTAAATATTCTCGCGTACCTCCGGCACTAATTAAAACCTTCTTACCAGAAAAATCTCGCTTCCCCCCGGTTTGCAACAAAGACTGTACGTGACTAACGATTTCTTGAGCTTCAGCCATTCTTCCCGCACCAACTCTGTCACAGGCTAATAAACCTGATGCAGTATCTAAAGTATGAAAACGACTCAAAGTTAAAATTTTCTGCCAATTCTGTTTTACCGTTTCTTGCTCCCACATATCAGTATTCATCGCCGGGGCAAGCAAAATCGGACAAGTAGAAGCTAAAACGGTATTTAATAAAAGATTGTCAGCCATTCCATAAGCTAACTTAGCCAAAGTATTCGCCGTCAGGGGAGCAATTAAGAAAATATCCGCCCATTCTCCCAACTCGATATGTAAAGGGCGAGAATTAGTAGAATGCCAAAAATTCTCGTCAGTATAGGCAGACTGACGAGAAAGAGTAGAAAAAGTTAAAGGCGTGATAAAGTGTTGTGCGGAATTGGTGAGAATTGTCCGTACTTCCACCCCAGATTTAAATAAAGTAGAAACAACTTCACAAACCTTATAAGCAGCGATACCGCCACCAACACCAATCAGCACCCTTTTCATTTATCAGTTAACAGTGAACAGTGAACAGTGAACAGTTTATCAACCAATATTGTAAAACTCATATATACCAAAATTTGACGGTAATTGGTGAAACACTTGCGGTGGACGGGTTCCCCGGCTGCCATCAAACTGTTGAACCCGAAGGGTAACTGATAACTGCTAACTGCTAACTGATTACTGATTACTGATTACGCTTCGTCGTAGGCTTCCAAATCCAAAAGGTGGATGTAGGATTCTACTAATTCCGGACGTTGAAACGCGATCGCACGCAGTAAATGCCAATCATCTAAACCTTCAAAGGCATTGCTGTAGTTATCTTGTTCCAAGCGTGTCGCCAATTTATCCACCTCTTCTTCAGTCATGGTGGCAATATCGGTTTTAGAAATGGTCAAAGTCTTCATTTTCAAGCCCCTCCCGTAAGTAGCAACACCATCCATCATGGGTTTAATTGCGCTTAACGCATCCACCCAATCTATATTACTCATTCATAGACGCAAATTACGTGAATTTTCTACCGGAATTTCACCGTACTTTGTAAAGCTTTTGTAACCTTAATTAGGTAAGGTTGCTGAGAACGAAAGTACGTGCGACATCCAGCATTTGAGAACTTATTTGATGTCCTCCATCAAATTCACGATATTCCAAGGGAACTGCTTGTAATTCTAATGCATCCCGTGCTTTTTGAGCAGCTTGCAAAGGCACAACTTGATCTTGTTTTCCATGCATAATTAACACTGGCGGCAGAAAATTATTCACTGGAGCTTCAAGATTTTGGATATTTGAATGTAAATACCCACTCATAGAAATTAAACCTGCACTCTTGCACTTTAATCCTACATCTAAAGTCATTGCCCCTCCTTGAGAAAAACCACTCAAAATTGTTTTGTTCAATGGTATCCCAGTGCTGTTTTCTAAAGATTGCAAGAAATCGATTAGTAATTCCCGACTTTGGGCTAACCCTTGATACATATTATCCCGACTCAGGTCATACCATGCTCTACCTATGGGTGAGTGAGGATGGGGAAAAGGTGCATTAGGAAATACAAAATGATATCCCGGTAATTGTAAAAAAGGTACTATTGATGCCACATCTTCTGCATTTGAACCCCAACCATGCAAGATGACGATTAATCCTTTTTTAGTTTCCCCATTGTTTGGTGGTACGTCAATAAAATCCAAAGCCTTAGCCATCAGTGAATATGAAGAAATCCGGTTTGCAATAATAATATTACTTTAATTGGGAATCGGGAATCGGGAATTGGTAATTGTGCTTTATGGAGTAGCGAGTTTCCGCAAACCCGGTTTATTTTGGCTTGTTGAGAATGCTGCGAGTTATCTGTATATTTTTATTTTGATCAAAATTCCGAAAATAACCGCTTCATAATTAATACTGTTTATTATTCTCAATTACCCATTACCCATTCCCAATCCCCAATTCCCAATTCCTAAAAAAAAATTAGTTTTTTTAAGTGCCAGCTTAGTCTTAAAATATTCTTTTCCGCAGCTAATTAATTAAGATTCCAGGAAAGTTATAAATTATGGCGCGTCTAGCACTGCTGAGTGTATCTAATAAAACAGGTTTAGTTGAACTTGCTCGAATTTTGCAAGAAGAGTTTAACTTTGAATTTATCAGCAGTGGAGGCACCGCAAAAGTTTTACAAGATGCCGGATTAACTGTTACCAAAGTCGCCGATTATACGGGTTCTCCGGAGATTTTGGGCGGACGTGTAAAGACTCTACATCCGCGAATTCACGGCGGTATTTTAGCAAGAAGAGATAATTCTCAAGATGTGGCGGATTTAGAAGATAATCAAATTCGTCCGATCGATTTAGTAGTTGTGAATCTCTACCCTTTTGAGGAAACTATAGCTTCTTCTGAAGTTACTTTACCAGAAGCCGTCGAACAAATTGATATCGGTGGCCCAGCAATGTTAAGAGCATCTGCAAAAAACTTTGCTCATCTTACAGTATTATGCAACCCGGCGCAGTATGAAGAATATTTACACGAATTGCGTCAAAATAAAGGTGAAGCGTCTTTAGAATTTCGCCAAAAGGCTGCTTTAAAAGGATTTTTGCATACTTCTGAATACGATCGCGCAATTTCGTCTTATTTGAGCAGTCAAGTTTCCGACGATGGAGAAACTCCTCAAGAATTCAGCATTACAGGCAAGCAAGTACAATCCTTGCGTTATGGCGAAAACCCCCATCAAAGCGCTGCTTGGTATCAAACGGGAACTGCTAGCGGATGGGCTGCTGCAACTAAGTTACAAGGAAAGGAACTGAGCTACAACAACTTAGT
>JBARZF010000270.1:0-8109 GCA_049649675.1 Rivularia sp. (in: cyanobacteria)
AACAAAGTCGGGATAGGGCATTGCCACGACTCTAAACGGACGCAGAGGAATTGTAAGACTACGACCGTAGCATAATCCGTTGAAGCGCCAAGAATCACCGCGCCTTTAGGTCGGTGAGTATGTCAAATTCTCCTCGACGTAAACGAACGAGGATTCTAAAAATTACTTCTTAGATTTCCTCTTTCCACGAGTTGATTTGCTTAAAGGAGTTTCCCCACTTAAGTATTGATCATTCTCTCCAGAGGCGTTGGTTCCGACATGACCTGCCGTACTTAGTCCTTTTTCTAATATGTTACGTGCAGCGTTCCAGTCCCGGTCTTGGGTATGTCCACAATGAGGACAAACATGAGTTCTAGTGCTAAGAGTCTTATTAACAACTTCACCACAATTAGAGCAGTTCTGGCTAGTGAAATGAGGCGGTACTGCGACAGTTACCACGCCAAATACCTTGCCAAAATACTCAACCCATTGCCGGAACAAAGACCACGACGCATCACTAATCGACTTAGCCAAGCGATGATTCTTGACCATGTTCCGCACCTGCAAATCTTCATACGCCACGAGGTCGTTAGACTTCACCACGCACCTTGCTGTCTTCACAGCAAAGTCTTTACGCTGGCGACTTACTTTGAGATGTTTACGAGCAAGCTTATTTCTAAACTTGGCTCTATTGTTAGAACCTTTTTTGGTCTTAGACAAACGGCGTTGCAACCTTTTCAAAGACTTCTCACTTTTGCGAAGGTGTCTAGGATTAGCAACTGTTTCCCCATTACTATCAGTGTAGAAGTGGTTCAATCCCACATCAATACCAATAGTTTTACCCGTTGGTTCTCGCTTTTCTACTCGCTCATGGTCAATACAAAATTGAGCATAATATCCACTTGACTCACGACGTACAACCCGCACTCTTTTAAACTGCTTAAGTTGATAAAAATGCAAGTCACGGGTTCCCCAAAGTTTAAAACTCCCAGATTCAAAACCATCGCTAAAAGTTATGTTTTTGCGGTCACTACTAAGCTTCCAACCACTAGTTTTATATTCAACAGAGCCATACGTTTGCTCTTTTTTGAATCTTGGAAAACCTTTCTTCCCTGGCTTAGATTTTTTGCAGTTATCAAAGAATCTGGCAATTGCACTCCACGCTCTTTCAGCAGAAGCTTGTCGAGCCATTGAGTTAAGCTTGGCTACCCAAGGAAACTCGGTATTAGCAGCAAGGACAGCGCAGAATTTACTCAGGTCGTATCGCCCAATACCTTTGTTATCCATCCAGTACCGGAGACAACTATTACGCACAAACCGCGCAGTTCTAATCGCTTCATCAAGCGACTGATACTGTTCGTTTGTACCCTCAAGTTTTGCCTCAAATACTATCATCTTACGTCGGAGTAGTTGACATAAACAACTATATCATGAATATTAAATCAATAAAAGTCCCCCTAAAAGGGGGAGGCTTTAGACCCCATTATTTTCGGTAAATTGTTAATAACCTAAGCTCGACTTTATCCATTTTCTCTTTCTCAATATGCCTCCTTTGGGGGCATCGCAAGGCACCTTTTTTAGCAGAAGAAAGAAAGAAAAATAGAGAAGAATTAATAAATGTTGTGGTTGTGGGTGTTTACTGCCATAGAGCAAAGCACCGTAGAACATCCCCAATTGTTCAAAAACTTGGTAAGTATTTACATGAAATGAAGGTAAACGGAAAACCCGTGCAACTCGCCGAATCGTAAAACAGCGGCGTTAGGTGCCTGCATTAGTTTTTCGCGAATTGGTGAAACAATTATGCGAGTAAAGGGCGATCGCCACTTTCAAACAGTATCTTAGTACTACTATATATAAAAGCAGCAGTCCAGTTAAGGCTTGCTGCAAAACCGTTAGGAAATTTAACCTCAAAGCCGGTTTTATAATTATGCTTAGTGAATATACTTTCATATATAAATGATTGACTATAAAGTGTGCGTATCATGTCTAAAACCGATAGTACAAAGAATCAATTTCTGATGCTTACCGAAAAAGACCGTTCAAATTTGAAAAGTGCGGTTGATTACTCAAAGGTGGATTCGCTACCGCAAATTTGGGCGATCGCAGCAAGTCAATTTGGTGATGTAACTGCTCTGCACAATCCCCATGCGAAGCCTAAACAGGAAATATTTACTTATAGAGAACTTTTTAATCAAATTCAACAGTTTGCTGCTGGTTTGCAGGCATTGGGAGTCAAGCCAGAAGGACGCATTTCGCTGATTGCTGATAATAGCCCTCGCTGGTTTATTGCCGACCAAGGTATCATGACTGCTGGGGCTGTAAATGCGGTACGCAGTTCTCAAGCTGATGTTGATGAGTTGGCGTATATCTTGGCTAATAGCGATAGTACGGTATTGGTAGCGCAAGATTTAGCAACTTTTGAAAAACTGCGTCCTCGTTTAGATGATTTACCAATTCAATTAGTCGTTTTGTTAAGTGAAGAATCGGCACCAAGTGAAGAAGTTCTCAAGGTGTTGAATTTCAAGCAGTTAATGGAAATGGGTGCAAAACATAATTTACAACCACGGGAAGCAAAGCGCGATAGTTTAGCTACTTTACTTTATACTTCCGGTACTTCGGGAAAGCCCAAGGGTGTGATGCTTTCTCACGGGAATTTACTGCATCAAATCACAAATTTACGTGCAATAGTTCAACCGGAAGCAGGAGATGTTGTTTTAAGTATTCTTCCTACCTGGCACGTACTAGAACGCACGGGCGAGTATTTGCTGCTGAGTCAAGGTTGCACCCAGATTTATACAAATTTACGCTCGATCAAAAATGATTTGAAAAAGCACAAACCCCATTATATGGTGGCAGTACCGCGTATTTTGGAATCAGTTTATGAAGGAGTACAAAAACAGTTTCGCGAACAACCAGTTTCTAAGCAAAACTTGATTAATCGGTTTTTAGGTATTAGCAGTAAATATATTAAAGCCCGACGAATTAGCCAAAATTTAGATTTAGAAAACATTAATCCCTCAATGGGACAACGAATCGCAGCCAGCATTCAAGAAAAAGCCCTTTCACCCCTACACGCTTTAGCTGGAAAAATAGTTTATGGCAAAGTTAAAGAAGCGACGGGGGGAAGAATCAAACAGTTTATTTGTGGTGGTGGTGCATTAGCCAAGCATATAGATGATTTTTACGAGATTATTGGTATAGATATCTTGGTTGGTTACGGCTTAACGGAAACTTCTCCGGTTACTCATGCGCGTCGTCATTGGAGTAATTTACGTGGCTCTTCGGGATTGGGAATACCGGGAACCCAAGCAAAAATTGTCGATTTGGAAACTCATAAAGAATTACCAATTGGGGAAAAGGGTTTAGTATTGCTCAAAGGACCGCAAATCATGCAAGGCTATTATAAAAACCCGGAAGCCACAGAAAAAGCCATTGATGCGGAAGGCTGGTTTAATAGCGGTGATTTGGGTTGGTTAACTCCTCGTCAGGATATAGTTTTAACCGGACGAGCAAAAGACACTATCGTATTAACCAACGGGGAAAACATTGAACCGCTTCCCATCGAAGACGCTTGTTTGCGATCGCTATTTATCGACCAGATAATGCTTGTGGGACAAGATAAAAAAAGCCTTGGTGCTTTCATTGTCCCGAATTTAGAAGCATTAGAAAAATGGGCAGAAGCGCAAAACGTGGAATTATGTGTTAAGGAAGACAATGTTACGACATCTACCAGCCAAAAAATCAATCTTGAGAGTAAAATGATCCAGGATTTGTTTAGGCAAGAATTGGTTAGGGAAGTACGAAATCGTCCGGGATATCGACCGGATGACCGTATCGGACCATTTCAACTGATTCTAGAACCGTTTTCTATGGAAAATGGCATGATGACACGAACTCTCAAAGTCAGAAGACACATTGTGATGGAACGCTATCACGATACGATTGAGCGAATGTTTGCCGCTAACTAGTTCACTTGTTTATTGAATTCAAAAGGAAAACAAAGATATTTCTATGGACATCTCAAATCCTCAATTGCTGCTAAAGCGCGTTATTAACGTTAAAGCGATCGTCACATCTCTATGGAAAGAGGAAGTAACGCAGCAACTACAAGGGCAAATCAATCAAACCGACCAGCAACTACAGCAAATTGATGTCCAAGGGCAGCGTGCAATTACCGAAATTCAAAAGCAAGGTTTGCAACCCCCCGGACCTCAAACTCTACAGCAAATTGAGAACATCCAAGTTCAGGTAAATGAGAAAAAAAGCGAGATGCTAGAGCAGAAAAACCAAAGCCTGCAAAATCTCCAACAGGTTCAAATGCTTGAGTTGGATCAAGAAGTTAATCAATTTCAGTTAGAAGGCTTCTTCCGAGCAGAACAAGGCGATAACCTGATAAGTAAAATGCAGGTCGAAATTGTTCTGCGCGATGGCGTTATCGAAGAAATTCGCGGCGACATTTAAAACATCATGAAGAACTCTGAATTCGCAATTGTGAATTCAGAGTTCTTGATTTTTATGAAAAAGCGAGCTTCTCACTCACTCACTACAAACAAAAAATTAACGACAGGTTGCGCTTGTAATCGCTGTTGTTCCATCTTTCAAACATTGTTCGTAAGAACCAGCCCATACAATTTGCCATAAAGGAGGCGAAGTTACAAACAGCGAACGTCCAAAGCTTGTAAGTTCAACTCGATATTCAATCGGCTTTGGTTTGGATGAAGCAAGGTTCGTTTGAGTTATTGTTACCATTGCTTGGTTGGGTTGAGGATAAATTACCTCTACTTTACGATTCGATTTCGACCCTTTAGATTGAGTTGTATCAAAAGCATTTATTGCCAGGGCAGCAGGATCGCTCCCTCTAAGTACCGTTCTAAATCTTGTTAATGGTATTGACTTATACTTACTTCTCGATGGTGTTGTTGCAAGCTTTTGACTTGAGATTTGCTTTGCTTGAATTTGCTGTTGGTTTTCGACGGTATACGAGGTATTTGAATGCCATTGTATAATTTTGTAAATTCCAGCGACAACAGCGGTGGCAAAGGTACTCAGTGTAAATACCAGAAAAAATTTCAACTTTGCCGACATAATATTGTAAGAAAATTTTAAAGGGTTTGTTTTTATTTATCCATAACAAATTTTAGATCGAGACATGACTTCTTACTTCATGCTTTAAGTGGAATTTCCGAAAAATTTTTTTTTAAAAGGATAAAAAAGTTTAAGTATAAGAAAATTAGTAGGGAGTAGGGAGTAGGGAGTAGGGAGAGAGGGGGGAGATGGGGAGAAAAATTATTAAATTATTATATTAACTATTACCTATTACCTCTTTACTTACTCTTGCTTAGTACGCATAAATACAGATTCTTGTACCAGTGTAGTTTTAAAATAGTTCGTCGCGTCCGCCCTCGCGATACAATGCAATCTGGAAAAAACTATTAAAGTCCATAAATTATTAATTCGCTTTCTTTTCTTATGAGTATTCACGAAATATTTATGCCCGCGCTGAGTTCTACAATGACTGAAGGTAAAATTGTCTCTTGGCAGAAATCCCCTGGTGACAAGGTTGAAAAAGGCGAAACGGTTGTAGTGGTTGAATCGGATAAAGCAGATATGGATGTGGAATCTTTCTATGAAGGATACATGGCGCATATCGTAGTAGAAGCTGGAAGCAGCGCTCCTGTAGGTTCGGCGATCGCCTTTCTTGCGGAAACCGAAGCTGAAATTGAAACAGTAGCAGCGCAAGCTAAATCTCAAAGTTCAGCACCGGCTTCTTCTGAAGTAGCAGCCCCAACAGCCCCCGGACAAACAGCAGCAGAACCGGCTACTGTGGGCGCTTCAATAAACGGTACGGCTCAAAATGGTGGTGGTAGAAGCGGTAGAACAATTGCTTCCCCCCGCGCTCGTAAATTAGCCAAAGAATTTAAAGTTGATTTGAGCGGTATTACAGGTAGCGGTCCTCATGGGCGTATTATTGCTGAAGACGTAGAAACATCTGCGGGTAAGTCTAGTGGTAAATCTTCTACACCTCAAACGGCAATCGCGGCGACTCCAGCAACTGCACCTGCCCACAGCACCCCCAAAGTCACTCCTGCGGCAACACCTACACCCATGCCAGTAGCGGCAACTCCAGGTCAAACGGTACCTTTGACTACCTTACAAAATGCCGTAGTGCGGACAATGAATCATAGCTTGTCCGTACCCACATACCACGTAGGTTATTCGATTACTACCGACGAGTTAAACAAACTTTACAAGCAAATCAAATCTAAAGGTGTAACAATGACAGCGCTGCTAGCCAAAGCGGTAGCAATGACATTACAGAAACATCCATTATTAAATGTGAGTTATACAGAGCAGGGAATGGTACATCCTGCCAATATCAACGTAGCTGTAGCCGTAGCAATGGATGACGGAGGATTAATTACACCCGTACTGCAAAATGCAGATCGTCAGGATATTTATAGCTTATCGCGTAACTGGAAATCCTTAGTAGAACGCGCTCGTGCAAAACAATTACAGCCAGAAGAATATAGCAGCGGTACCTTCACCATATCCAACTTGGGTATGTTTGGCGTAGATACATTCGATGCGATATTGCCACCCAATCAAGGTTCAATATTAGCGATCGCCGCATCGAAGCCGGAAGTAGTAGCCACTCCCGACGGTATGATGGGAATACGTACTAAAATGAAAGTTAACATCACTTGCGATCATAGAGTTATCTACGGTGCCCATGCAGCAGCATTCCTCAAAGACTTAGCGAAATTAATTGAAACTAATTCTCAATCTTTAACAATGTAAGAAATAATAATCGCGCAATAGTAATATAAATTGACTTGGGGTGAAGACGCTCCAAGTTTTTTTTGATCGATGAACAATTATCAATTACCAATTACCAATTATTTATAAATTACGTTCATATATACCGATTCGTTGCGTGGGATTGCAACATAAGCGTCGCTTTGATCTGTAATTAGATTGTCCGTGCGTAAGTCTCGTTATCAATTGTTCGTTGTTAATTATTGATTGATAATTGATAATTGATCGTTAATGGCAAACGAGGTGAGAACAATGAGTTTTAAGTACAAAGTATTATCAATTGATGGCGGCGGTATTCGCGGTATTATTCCAGCGATAATTCTCAAGGAAATCGAAAGACGCACTTCTAAGCGAATTTGGCAATTGTTCGATCTAATCGCTGGAACCTCAACTGGAGGTTTCTTAGCAATGATTTTAACTATACCGAAACCTGAGAATAAAACTGTTGCTCGGTACGATATGGAAGATATCATTAATATGTACCGAGAAGATGGAAAAAATATCTTTCACGAACCATTTTTAGAAAGCTTAACAGAAGTTGATGATTTATTAAGACCAAAGTTTCCCTCTGAAGGTAGACAAAAGGTTGCTGAAAAATACTTTCAAGATGTTGCTCTTGAAGAAGCATTAACTAATGTTTTTGTAACTAGTTACGATATAGAGTTGCGGGTACCCGTATTTTTCATCAATAATCCTAGATTTCAAAGACATTCAGGAACTAGTTTTCGTAAGCTTTGCACTGATTACAAGATGGTAGAAGCATCAATGGCAACTTCTGCTGCTCCAACTTTTTTTAAACCTTATCAATTAGCAATGCGCGGTTGCGAAAATAGTGTTAATGATAATTACGCTTTAGTGGATGGTGCAATGTTTGCGAATAATCCTACAGCCTTAGCAATTGTAGAAGCGATTATCTATGCTCAAAATAATGACGAACAAATACCTTTAGAAGATATTTTAGTTGCTTCGTTGGGTACGGGTTCTTTAACTCGAAAATTTCCTTACGAACAAGCGGTTAATTGGGGAAAACTGCAATGGATACAGCCATTAATCAATATTTTTCTTGATGGTGCCAGCGAAGTAGCAAACTATCAATTGAGGCAGTTATTGCCTGATGCTCAAAATAATCGGAAACAGTATTTTCGCTTTCAAAAAGAACTGACTGAAGCAAACGATGATTTGGATAATACAACTGAAGAAAATATCGAATTACTAGAAAAAACTGCACATACAATTATTCAAGAACAAAGTAGGGAACTTGATAAATTGTGCGAGCAACTTTTAGCTTAGTTTGTAGCTTGTACTTGTAGGTTG
>JBARZF010000271.1:0-17903 GCA_049649675.1 Rivularia sp. (in: cyanobacteria)
CTTCCGTATTAATATGCAATAAGCTTAAAAAAGCAAGTATCTTAAAGATATATATATAAAGTATAATTTCTTATATAAGTAAAATAGAGGTCTCGGGAAATTTAGATGCTCTTGAGAGTTATTTCAATCAACAGATAATTTATATTTTGAGGCAATTAAATACAGCGATAAAATGCATTTTAATTGTGATGAAAATTAGACAGTGTTTCTAAATATGTATAACTGTTTCGAGAATGAAGTATTTTGTTAAAAAACTTGAAATATTTAACCCAACGATTAATTATTGAATTACGCTATCTTCAGAAAGACAAGTTTTATCTAACGGAGCTAATTCAACAACATGATTGCTGCTTATTTGCACAGTTTGTGGTAAAACATTGAATGCAGAGAAAAATGTAGCTAAATTATTATTAAAATATTTAAGTTTGACGAATTTATAGATATTGGTATAAGCAACTAAAGTTTTTTATATGTAAGCAAGTAAAATTGGTATTGTTCAATCCCGAAAAAAAGTTAAAGATAAGACTCAACGTTTGGTAATCAACTTAGAATAAACAATACGATCGTGTTGTAAACTGCCTTCTAAGACCAAAAAAGCATTAAGAGGCTCTATCTATTTTCGGCGCTAAATGCAATCTGAGTCCCCATCTATCCTGCTTGCTGTTACCAACGGACAAACAAGCATTAATGCGGGTTGGCTTAAAGTAATATTCAATATTTTCACTGTTTCTAAAAAATAATTACGATTAGGAGAATTCATGAGAATCGCAGTTGCTAAAGAAATAGAAGCTAGCGAGCGTCGTGTAGCATTAATTCCAGATGTTGTTTCAAAGTTAGTCCAACAAGGCTTTGAAGTATCGATAGAATCGGGTGCTGGTGAAAAAGCATTATTCAACGATTCTGATTACGAAGCAGCTGGAGCAACAATTATTTCTGATACAGCAAAACTGTGGGGTGAAGCAGATATCCTGTTAAAAGTAAGTCCCCCGCAACAACGAGAAGATGGTAGCGCGGAAATTAATGCATTAAAAGAAGGAAGTGTACTCATCGGATTTCTTAATCCTTTAGCAAATCCATCGCTTGCCGAGCAGCTAGCTCAACGAAAAGTAACTGCTTTCAGCATGGAAATGATTCCTCGCACCACCAGGGCGCAAAGTATGGATGCTTTATCTTCCCAAGCAAGCATTGCGGGTTACAAATCGGTATTAATCGCCGCAGAGGCATTACCAAAATATTTTCCCATGCTGACAACAGCCGCCGGTACCATCGCTCCTGCGAAAGTATTTGTCATGGGTGCGGGGGTTGCTGGTTTACAGGCGATCGCTACAGCAAGACGTTTGGGAGCAATGGTAGAAGCCTTTGATATTCGCCCTGCTGTTAAAGAAGAAGTACAAAGTTTGGGTGCGAAATTCGTCGAAGTTAAATTAGAAGAAGAAACAGCAACCGCTGGCGGTTACGCGAAAGAGATTTCTGAAGAAAGTAAAAAGCGTACTCAAGAAGCCGTTACCGAGAGAGTTAAAAATGCAGATGTAGTAATTACAACTGCTCAAGTACCGGGTAGAAAAGCGCCTCGATTAGTCACCGAAGAAATGATTGCCCAAATGAAACCCGGTGCGGTAATTGTTGATTTAGCCGCAGATCAAGGTGGTAACGCAGCTTATACAGAACCTGGTGGAAATGTAGTTAAGAACGGCGTGACAATTATCGGGCCAGTCAACTTACCATCATCAGTACCAGTTCATGCCAGCCAGTTGTATTCAAAGAATCTAGTTTCACTGATGAAATTACTGGTAAAAGACAACGCCTTAAATCTTGATTTTGAAGACGATATCGTCAACGCCGCTTGCGTCACCCACGATGGTGAAATTCGCAATCAACGAGTTAAAGACGCTTTACAAGCTTTGACAGTTAACAGTTAACAGTTAACAGTGAACAGTTATCAGTGAGCAGTGAGCAGTGAGCAGTGAGAAATAATTGGTCATTGATTTCTAGTTGAGAATATCAGGTTTGAATAAAGAACGAATATTTGTGTTTTAAGTAATTAGGAATCATTTAATTCACAACTTATTCACATTCATAACTTGATCTCAAAATTAACTAATAGCTATTAACCGATCGCTGGTTACTGATAACTGCTCACTGATAACTGCTCACTGATTATTATTGGAGTTTTTTTGAAATGACAGAAGCATTAATTGCTGCTTTATTTGTGTTTGTTTTGGCTTCTTTTATTGGATTTGAGGTTATTAACAAAGTACCGCCTACTTTGCATACACCTTTGATGTCTGGTTCTAATGCTATTTCTGGTATTGCTGTATTGGGGGCAATGGTTGCTGCTGGTGCCAAGGAATCAAACTTATCGGTAATTCTTGGTTTGATTGCCGTAACTCTTGCAACTATTAACGTTGTCGGTGGTTTCTTAGTTACCGACAGAATGCTGCAAATGTTTAAGAAGAAAGCAGGTTAGATGTTAGTGGTTAGTTGATAGTGGTTAGTGGTTAACAGCTATCAATGAGAGCATTTAAACTTTGGCACAATATATTGGTGTGGGAGCATCTTGCTCCCTGGATATATAAACAAGGAATATTCTTCTATCAACTATCAACTAACAACCATCAACTAACAACCATCAACTATCATCCATCAACTATCAAATTTTATGAGCGATTTTCTGCCAACTGGTATTCAGATAACGTATTTAGTTGCTTCGTCTTTGTTTATTCTGGGCTTAAAAAAGTTAGGTTCTCCTGCTACGGCGCGAAATGGTAACATAATGGCTGCTGTGGGGATGTTGTTGGCAATTGTCGCAACTCTCTTGAATCAGCAGGTATTGAATTATCAAATGATTTTGCTCGGTTTGGCGATTGGTTCCGCTATTGGTGCGATCGCCGCTTATACGGTGCAGATGACGCAAATGCCCCAAATGGTAGGTTTACTTAATGGTTTGGGGGGTTCTGCTTCAGCTTTAGTAGCGGTTGCAGAATTTTGGCGATTGCTGGAATCGAATCAGCCCATTGGTTTGGATGTAAATATTTCGATGCTGCTGGATGTGTTTATCGGCGGTATCACTTTTACAGGTAGTACCATCGCCTTTGCCAAGCTGCAAGGTATTCTCAAGGGTTCGCCGATTACTTATCCTTTGCAACAGCCTTTGAATATTTTGCTGTTGGTTGCTTATGTTGTCGGTAGTGGATTATTAATTGTAAATCCTTATAATCTACCCGTATTTTTAGGAATAGTCGGCATTTCGTTGCTGTTAGGTGTATTGTTCGTTATCCCCATCGGTGGTGGCGATATGCCGGTGGTAATTTCGCTGTTGAACTCGCTTTCTGGTTTGGCTGCTGCTGCTGCTGGTTTTGTGGTGATGAACAATATGTTAATCATCGCCGGTGCTTTGGTGGGAGCAAGTGGTTTAATCCTCACACAAATTATGTGTAAGGCAATGAACCGTTCTTTGTTTAGCGTATTATTCGGTGCTTTTGGTGGAGCTACTGCTGGTGGTGGTGCTGGTGACGGTACAACCGAAGGAACTGTTCGCAGCGTCGATCCCGAAGAATGCGCGATGATGTTAGGTTATGCTCGTTCCGTCGTAATTGTTCCCGGTTACGGTATGGCAGTTGCTCAAGCACAGCATGGTGTTCGCGAATTGGCGGATCAGTTGGAGCGTATGGGTGTAGATGTAAAGTATGCGATTCACCCCGTAGCTGGAAGAATGCCGGGACATATGAATGTATTATTGGCTGAAGCAAACGTACCTTACGAACAGCTTCACGATATGGAAGATGTCAACCCCCAATTTGAACAAACTGATGTTGCTTTAATTATTGGGGCAAATGATGTAGTGAATCCAGCAGCAAAAAGCGATAAAAACAGTCCGATTTATGGTATGCCCATTTTAGAAGTAGATCGGGCAAAGCAAGCGATTGTAATTAAGCGCGGTATGAGCAAAGGTTTTGCTGGCGTTGACAATGGCTTATTCTACAAAGATAAAACCTCGATGCTTTTTGGTAGTGCTAAAGACATGGTGGGTAAATTAGTAGCTGAAGTGAAGCAGTTGTAATGTTTTATTGGTGACGGGGAAACTAATTTTCAAGCAATTCCCCGTTGCTTTTAAGTGAAAAAATTAAGATTAAAAATAAGACGTAAAAATTAAATTCATAATATATAGTCGTTTTAAATAAAAAAACTTATTTATCTCAAATTTTGTACCATTTTCCTTGAGCCTATATCCCGCTTTGAAATCAAAATCCGAGGCTAATATACAAAGTACGTTAAAACGCACTATAATTACCTCAAAATCTTAACCAGTCTGATTTATCAGACTTTGTATATAAGCCTGGGAATTTATTCCAAGGCGGCTGTTGAAGATGGTGCAAGATGTCAATTTAAACTGACATCTTGCACCATTGTCGTTAAGCCTAAAGAAACCCGGTTTATTGCTGGTCACACAACGAAAGAATCGTATTTTCATGAATTATTCCGGGTTTCTCACAATGCTGCAAAATGTAAATTTTAATGGACTTTTATAATTAGTTACGAGGCAAGCAACCTTTCTCAAATATGAATACTATTAATTACAATGTTGGGTTACGATACGATTAATGTATTTGCTTGTTATGAATAAAATTGATTGTCGTGTCTAACCCAACCTACCAGTTATTAATTACAATGTTGGGTTACGACACGATTAATGTATTTGCTTGTTATGAATAAAATTGATTGTCGTGTCTAACCCAACCTACCATCTATTTATGGGCAGAAATTAGATCGCAGTTACTAGCCCTTCAACTTGCTCAAACAAAGTTTACAATTGCCTGGTTAAATGCTCATAACAAAAATTATATGTAGCGCAAAAGCTTTTTAAACAGACTCTGGAGGATATAGCTTGCCAAACCCATCCTCTAACTATTCATTGTCATGGAATGTTAGGTAATATCTACCAAAATATGGGTTATTTTACATCTGGGCAAGCCTATGAAGAGTACAAATTAGCTTTATTATTCCTCAGAAATAAACCGATGCTTAACACATCCTCAAACTCTAAAACTGAATACTGCTATAATAAATTTTTACCGCATCCGTGGCGAATACGATACAGTAGACTTTTTCACACAACGTCGCCATGCCAACATGGAAATTAGTAATTTTGAAGAAACCCCTGCTGCTGCCCAAAGGCTTAATCAAATCGGTTCCTTGCTTTATCAACAAGGTAATTTTGCTTCCTCAGAACAGTTATTACAACAAGCCCTACAGATTAATTGTAAAGTTCTGAGCGAGCAGCATCCTCAAACATCTGAAATTTTCCACAACCTGGGACTAATTTACAAAACTCAAAAACGGTATTACACCTCACAACTGTATTTTAAACAAGCTCTCCAGATTCGTTCTCAAATATTTGGAGAACAACATCCCATAACCGCTAATACTCTTAATAGCTTGGCTGCGTTATATTGCTGCATGGGAAAATATCAAAAAGCTAAACCTCTTCTAGAGCAAGCATTAGAAATTTGTCAAAATCACTTTGGAGAAATGCATCCCCACACGGCTACAACTCTAAATAATTTGGCACAAATGTATCAATGTCTTAAACAAGGCGAAAAAGCCGAACCTATTTTTCAACAAGCCTTAGATATTTGTCGCGAGGTTTTGGGGGAAGAACATTCTTACACTAAGACTGTAGAAAGCAATTTGAATCGATTGCGAGAGGGGCGAATGGGGTGATGGGGTGATGGGGTGATGGGGTGATGGGGTGATGGGTGAAAAATTAACTGTTTTTAATCAAAGATTTTTACTTCAAAATCTAAAATCTAAAATCTAAAATCTAAAATTTAGAAGACTTCGCAATTGCGAAGTCTCTACATTGAGATATGAGGGATTTTCGGAGGATAGCGTCTATTACCTGTGAAATTATCGCTGTTTTGTTGTACTGCGGCGCATTTCGCGTTTTTCTTGTTCTCGAAGACGGCGATCGCGCCATTCTATCAAAGTCAAGTAAATTACGCCACCTGTAACAGCTACGAGTAATACTAGGGCAGATATTGCCAAAATGTTGAGAATTGGACCTTCCACGATAATTTTATAGCCCGTTACGACCCCAAACTACCATTGCAATCGACCAAGTAAAAACAACCAATAGAGAAACCCAGCCTAAAGTCAAAATCGCCATGATACTACTTTTAAACTTCCTGTCTTAACAACTCCATATTTATCATACAATCATCAGTTAATAGTTGGAATAGGAAATAGGGCATGGGGGATGGGGCATGGAGCATAGATTATTAATGATTTTAATGTGATGAAAGGAACTTATAACCCGAATTTAATGGCGGAGCGTTTGGAATCCCTCAAGGCTGGGATTGTATCTGCCGTATCGTTTTCTTTGGTATTTATTCCGAGTTCTATTTTTAATCAATTAATATTGAAAGAGTATTTTATCGAACTATATAGTGACAGTATAATTACGCTTAATTTACAGTGGTTGATAAGTGCTGGAATTGCCGGTTTTTCTGGTTTTCTATTTGGTGCTACCTATCGCTACATTATTCGTGAAGATAAAAACCCCCATTTGAAAGAAGGAGGCGTGTTTGCTTTCGGATTAGTACGGGGTTTAGCTCAGGTAGATATCGGGCTAAATTTTTCTTCCTCAGTTTTTCCTTTAATAGTACTTACCTCAGAAAGTATTCTAGGGTTTGCTATGGCGGCTTTGATTCTCGATGGCGCGATTAAATTTGGCTGGGTTAAAGCTTTTCAAGGGAGTAGGGAGTAGGGAGATGGGGAGATGGGGAGATGGGGAGATGGGGAGATGGTAGAATCTTAATTGCTAACTGGTAACTGATAGCTGATAACTGGTAACTGATAACTGATAACTGATAACTGATAACTGATAACTGATAACTGATAACTGCTAACTGCTAACTGTCAAATGTCCAGCTATTTTTTAATTGTAGATTTAGAAGCAACTTGTTCCGATGATGGTAGTATTTTCCGCGAGGAAATGGAAATAATTGAAATTGGTGCGGTAATGTTAAACGGCTCAACTTGGGAAATTGATTCGGAATATCAGCAGTTTATCAAACCTGTAAGACATCCAATTTTAACTAAATTTTGTACGGAATTAACTACTATTACTCAGCAAGATGTTGATACAGCGTTAACTTTTCCAGAAGTAATTCCCCAGTTTAAACAATGGATTGATACCTATCCAAAAAATCTTTTTTGTTCTTGGGGGAATTATGATAAAACACAATTGATTCAAGATTGCCAATTTCATAATATAGATTATCCTTTTGGAGCGGAACATCGAAATATCAAAAAGGAATTTTCTTTATATCTTGGCAATAAGAAAAAATTTGGCATGAGGCAGGCTTTGCAGCATTTAGGAATGGAATTACAAGGTACCCACCATCGCGGTATTGATGATGCTCGGAATATTGCCGCTATTTATAGGTATATTAATCATAATAAAGTCGAAGGTTAAAGGTGAAATATTTTGTAGTTTAGCTTGAGATAAGGAAACCCAACATTTTCGGTTTTTAAAGTTGATCCTGTAGACAATAGCTTTCAGACAAAACAACGAGGAACAACGCTATTTAGATTTCCGTAGTAATCTATAATTTCGCGACTCCGCAAAACAATTAATTCCATTAAATTTCCCATATTTTTCTTTACTTCCAATTGTTCGGATAGAGTTATATAAGGTATTTCAGCAAGCAATACTCCTGTAATATCTTCATGAGCAGCATCTTCATTAATTCCAGCATGAAGTAAGATAGGTTTATAAAAATCTTCAGGTAATTCTAAGGCTTGAGATTGCTTTTTAAATAACTCATGAAACTTCTGTTCATCTTGTTCAAACAGCATCAGTGCAGTTTTAAAACTTAAAGGATGTTGCTTCGCAAACATTGCTAGAGACGAACAAATTGCAAAAGTACTCGGTAGCGGCTGCATCGTTTCAATTTGTTCGTACTTAATTCCCAAACTTTTCAAAGATTTTTCAATTAAACGATCGTGGTGTAATTCTGAGACAAAGAATTCCTGAAGAAGTTTTTGAACATGATTCGATTCATAATTTGCTAAAGCAGGAGCTAAAAGTTTAGGACATAAATGGGTAACATGATAAGATTCCAAAGCATAGCCAATTAACTGGTTTTTAGTAATCGTTCCATCAGCCATCTTGGAAAAAAATGGAGAGGATGAGAATTGTAGCTTTAAACGTTCTAAGAATCGCCATAGTTCTCGATAGAATTGGCTGCCACTCACACCATCAGATATGACTTTATTTTCAGTCTCAATCAATAAACCACGGTTATCAAAATTAGCAAGTATTTCTGGTATATCCTCTTGAATTTCCGGGCAAGCTTGACGTAATTTTTCTGGCGATAAACCACCAACTTGTAAAAGTCTTAATAGTTGAACTATCTCTTGATAATATTCCGGTGGTGCAGAAATAGAAAAAGCTTGAGTGGAATCAGAAATAATAATCTCAGTATCTTTAAATTCAAAAAATACCCGTTCTTTAAATAGTGGCTGTTGCAATATAATTCTAGTTAGTGTCATTTCTTAACCTATTTGATTGATATTTTCAATTATTTTCAATTATTTTCTTAAATTTTAAATCGCTGAAACTCGACGTAACAAACTATTGGTATGTGAATAATAATCAAAAATAGCGTTATAAAAATTAGTGTAAATTTCCGCAAAAAGATGCATTTGCGCTTTTAAGCGTTGCTTTGTTTGTTCATCAATGCAATCTATATCTTGAAAAATTTGATGGGTAATATTCTGAGCTTCACTATTTTGTTGGCAGTTGATTAGCTTTCTAATTGGGTTAAGGAAGCTCGAATCCATTTTTAACCCTTCGCAAACCTGAAGATAGGATGTCAGATTTTTCATATTCTGATTTGCCAATACTCCTAAAATACTAAAGTAAAAAAGTGAATCAAAACTAGCCCAATATGCCAAACTATTACATATTGCCATGGTTTGTGGAAGTGCCATTGTATTGATTAAGTCTTCATCGCTAATACCAATAGAATTAAGTGCTTCTAATAAAAGTTGATCTTGCCCATATTCTTTACAGTAAAGTTGGTTTATTAATTGTCGATTTTCTGTAGAGCCTGGAAAACTGAGGGCAGAAGAATCAATATAGGCTTTGTGAGAAAAAAAGTGATAAATTTCTATTGCAAAACCATAGATAATATTCATCTGTAAATCAGATGAATCTGGCTTTATTAATCTAAATTGATTTTGAACTACTTGATTTTTTAGTAATTCATTTGTAAACTTTTCTAACTCCAGCACATTTTTTAAACTTGACTCAACGTTGATATGAGAAACATCATCAAGTAATTTATTTTCGTCTAAATAACGCACCAAAGTATTGATGGCTTCCGGATTATTCAGAGAGAACATTTGTTGCAGCTTAGTCAAACTATTTGTTCCATCCATCATTACCAGAATTTTCTTCAGCTTGTCTCCGGTTTGACTATTAATCTGAAAAGCAAAATCTCTACCTTCTTGGGAAAAAATAATCTGCTCTTGATAGCTATTAACTGATGCAGCTAATTTTGGATATTGTGGCAGAGGCAATTGCTGCTGTTTACCTTCAAATCCTTGTAGCTTTAATTCTGGTTCAGAATTTGATTTGTAATTTTGATTTGTATTTTCCTTATTATCAGAAACAAAATTTTCAATCATTCAGCGACTCCTAAATCAAAATTTAAAGATGTTTTAGTAATTTGATTGCAACCTCCACCCCATAGGTAAATAATTCTGGAGTGAAGGTTGTAGTTAAAAGAAGACTACAGGATTACCGGAGTCTGTGGGTGGTAAGGAAAGGGAAAGGGATGGGGTAGGGGTAGGGGAAAGGGCTTCCAGTTTCTAGGGTGAATCGGCTTTACAGGGTGAATCGGCTCTCTAGGATGAATCGGCTCTTCAGGAATATAAACTGTTGTTATTACATATTCATCCGGTGGAAGTTTGGTTAAACCACCCACTATCTGTTCCATTTCACTATCTTCCAATTGATTCAGAAAGGTTTCTGAATCATTAAATAGCTCTGCGCCATCTAATTTGACATCATTTATTTGAATTTTAGACATTTTTTCAACGTCTCCTGGGAATTTTTTATTTTTGGAGAATAAATCATGTTAAATGATTTATGGTCGTATTCTATCCTACATTCCTAACTAAAAATCAAGGAGGTATTAACAATTGAAATAAGTCTATTGATGTCTTTATTCTTCATGCCAACTAAACTGTTTATACAAAAAGGTTCTGCCTAAATAGGCTTGAAAGTCCTTCTAATTCGTTTATTTAGCTTAGAAAGAATGTGATTAGAAAACCGATGCTTTCAGTATTAACACCTTCGATTAAGAAATACATTTATATTTACTGGTTTTACTATAATTTATCAAACTGCAATTTTTTATTAATAGATTCAGATGAGTATTGTTAAATCTCTTACAGAATATAGGTTTTGAAAGTTTTTGATGTTTTAATAAGATAATTATCAAAAACTTGACATCAGGAATAGGCGATAAATTCTATCAGTGAATATTAAATCAAAATTTAAATCTGTTTTAGTAATTTGATTGCAACCTCCACCCCATATACTAATAATTGTGAGGTGAAGGTTGTTATTAAAAGATTAGAGGATTACTGGACAAGGATAGTAAAAAGGCTTAGTTGGGTAACTCGGCTTTTCATCAATTGGCTTAGGATACCAGCAAATTGGTTTAATTGGCTTAATTGGGTAACAAATCGGCTCTTGAGGAATGTAAACGGTAGTTATTACATGAGCATCACCACTTACTTCTAACTTCATGCTAATTGAAGCCCGATCGAAAGACTCTTCACTTAAACTTAAACTTAAACCACCAACTATCTGGTCTATTTCACTCTCTTTTAATTGATTCAGAAAGGTTTCTGAGTCATTAAATAATTCACTACCATCTAGATTAATATCGGTGATTTTAATGTTAGACATTTTAAATCTCTCCTATTTTTTGTTTTCAGAGAAAAATCATAATTACAATTGAGAATACAACTTTTTATAAATTGTCATTAGGCTGAGTATACGCTACACAAACATTGTGAAGCGCACCGATGACAAAATAAGCAGTAAGTCGCAGCTTTAATGCTTCGAGCTTTTGCTGTGGCTCTACTTCTATATTGCCTTTATAAGCCTTATGCTTTACATAAATAGCAATGACTCAAGAAAGTTGTATGTGGTGTAATTAGATTATTTCTATTCTAGAAATATCCTATATTTATTCCTAAAAATCAAGTAGGTTTAAGGAAATTTCATCATTTTTGTAATATTCTGTCACTTTAGCCAGTATTAAAATAGTATGTGCAAAAAAATCTAATTAACTATTCATAAACTTTAGATTGACTTCATTGAATAAATATATTTTTATAAACAGAATGCTTTAAAATATTTTCTGATTCAATTGAGTGTAAATATCCTCCGAATCACCATTGAGATAAACACGCTGCAAGTCAATTTCTAAAAGAGAAAATTGCTTCAGAATAGCTTTGATTCTTGCCAATGGTGAATTATCTCCTTCATACCAAGCTTCTAATAATCCATTTGCGACAATTTGACAGCGATTCATGCCAAAGCTTTCTGAAGAAGTAAACTTTTGTTTTGGCTCCTCTGCTAATGCCAAACCTGGCGCTAAGTGTTTCGTAAATAGTGGAATATCTGCTTTAAAATGAGATTTATTATCTTGATATACAATCTGTAAGACTTCTCTAACTGCTTCGTAATCTCTCTTATCAAAATATAAAACACCACAATCGTAGCGCTGGTATTCTTTGGGGTTATATAAAACCTTAAAATAATTGGGAATTTCTAATTGATTCAGATGCTTGGTAAGACTACCCATTACTGCCACCGCACCTCCAGGAGTAAAATTGAAGTAGACTCGCACCGTTACAGACTGGTTTTCTGAATTGTCATAACGATGTAATCCCATATTCGCTACTGCGACGTAAAAACCATTCTGCACTAAATTCTTTGGCATTTTGATCGCAACACAATCCCCAACGACAGCAAATTGATGTTCGGGTTGAAGATGTTTTTTACGTTGAATATGCAGCCTTAAGTCACTTTTTTTGACAGCTAAACTACCATCAACTTCTTCTCTAATGATGTACCAACCTGGTTCAAAGTAGCCCGTACCAATATTACTCTGGTGTAATCGTTGGTGGAATTCTAAATCTACTCCGAGAAAAGTATTATTTTCAAGCATCAAAGACAAATCATTTCCTTCCCCATCTAATTTTAAGGAATTTTGCATATAACCGTTATAATAAATGCCGTAAATAAAATTTCTTAGTTGCACCCCCAGATACTTTTTTTGTGCCTCTTGAGGCATTTGCCCGAAATATTCACCCGCCCGATCTAAAATTG
This sequence comes from Rivularia sp. (in: cyanobacteria), assembly GCA_049649675.1. Lineage (GTDB taxonomy): Bacteria > Cyanobacteriota > Cyanobacteriia > Cyanobacteriales > Nostocaceae > Rivularia. The sequence continues at coordinate 12,419 of JBARZF010000271.1, forward strand.
AAAAAGGTTTATAATCTGGATGAACAATGGCTAAATTCGAGTCAATTTCAACTAAGGTAGTAATTTCTGTCAGACTATGTAATAATCGTTTGGTTGATTCGTTGTTGGGTTGAATTGATAGAGAATCAAATAAGTTCATAATCCTTTGATTTTATGATTTTTATTTAGCAAAGTAGCAGGATTAAATTAAACTAATTTATCGGCAGTAGTACCAAAAATAGTGGGCATTGAATGTTGTGGACGACATAACAAAGACTTACCTACTTGAAGCATTACAATTCCTGTATTATCAAAACATTTTTGAAACTGAATTTTTGCTTGAATCTGTTGAATTAAAGTAAATCCTGCAAACTGTACCGTGCGCTCTAAAAAATCTGGACGATGTTTTAAAATCATGGGGAAAACTTGCAAATAAGCCTTTTGCAAAGACGCTATGGAAGGTTGCAGCCTTTTTAGAGGTATCATTGCCGAGCCTAAAGATTCCTCAATAGTTAAAGACTGACTAATCACCAAGCTACTTAGCCATATTTGTAAATAACTACTAATAATAGTTCCCAAATCAAAAGCTGGATCTCCCCAACAAAAGCGTTCCCAGTCAATTAATCGTAGAATATTTTCATCTACTTGTTCCCAATCTCGATTCAGGAGGATATTATTCAGCTTAAGATCGTTATGTGTGAAACAACTGGGTTTAAAACTATTCCCTAATTGTGCGATCGCATTTCCTAAGCTATCGTATTTTTGATACAGTGTAAAGAATTTCAGTCCCTCTGCGGGTACTTCACCAAAGATTTCTGGTTCAATCCTTTCCCAACTACGAATCAATCGATGTACCTGGTGATTTTTTTGATTCTCACTATTAGGAACTAAAAATTCTTCATAGTCTCGGCAATCGTAGCTGTCGCGGTGGAGAGTTGCAAGGATTTTACCGATTTCAGTGGCAATTTTGACGGGAAACTGATTTAGTTTGAGATAAAAATTATATAAATCCAGATAATTATCCAGATAACGGAAGATAAGTACAAAATTTTCCCTATCAAACCATAGAAGTTCGGGGAGAAACTGATTAAAATGACTTAGTTGCGGATATTGGCGGATAAACTCTTGAATTTGCCATTCTCTTAAGAAATCACCTTCTGCTTTCCCCTCCCTATCGCGCATTTCTTGCTTAACAAGAAGGCGAGTATTATCTTCAAATGTAATTAACAGATTAAAGTTCTTGGCTTTTATTTGTTCAATCTTACTAATCTGTTTTGTGGGAGGATTTAATAGATTATGTTTAATTAAATAATCGAACACATTCTCGGAACTTAGTAGAAACACCATAACAACTAACAACTAACAACTAACAACTAACAACTAACAACTAACTAATAAATATGTATTGGTACGATGGCGAATTAATTGAATCTGAAACTATACAATTACCAATTAACGAACCGGGATTATTATTTGGTGCAACAATTTTTACAACTCTACGGATTTATGATAACTCCCTCGATAGCCGTTTAACTCAATGGGAAGCGCACCAAAAACGGCTGATTTCTTCCGTAGTAAGCTTAAATTTTCAACAACCATCATGGCAAAATATCCGTCGTGGTGCAGAAATTCTCATAAATAATTATCCGATTCTGAGAATTACCCTGTTCCCCGATGGCAGGGAATGGATAACTGGTAGATTAATACCCGATGATTTGACAAGGAAACAAAAAAATGGAATTAGCGTAACGATTGCCAAAACAGAACAATACCGCAGTTTACCTTTTTACAAAACGGGAAATTATTTAGCCCCTTGGTTAGCGAAAAAAAATGCTTTAAAACAAGATGCTCAAGAAGCGATATTAACTGATATAGCGGGAAATTGGTTAGAAACGACTACTGGTAATCTTTGGGGATGGCGCTCAAGCTGTTGGTTTACTCCCCCATTAAGTACGGGAATCTTACCGGGAATTATGAGAGAAAAAATTATAAATATGTTGCGAAGTAATCAATATGAGGTTAAGGAAGAACTCTTTACCCCAGAATTAGTTCAAGGATTTGCGGCGCTTGCCTACACTAACTGTGTAGTGGAAATACTACCAATACACCAAGTCATACACCCCACGAAGCAGCTACAATACGATCCTAGCCACTATATTTTTAAGGAATTAGGAAGATATTTAGTAGCATAATGTGTACGCATTCTGGTATACGTTAAGATAAGTTAACATAATTCTTAAATTTCAATCTCTTTTAGAGACGCGACAAGAAAACCAACAGGAGGATTGACCTCGGTGAATAATAAAAGATGGAGAAACGCGGGGCTGTACGCGCTGCTTTTTATTGTTGTTATCGCCTTAGGAACGGCATTTTTTGATAACAATCAAGCCCAAAATCGGGAAACATGGCGCTACAGTGAGTTTATTCAAAAAGTTGAAAATCGCGAAGTACAAAAAGTTAGTTTGAGTTCGGATCGCTCTACAGCTTTGGTGACAACCACGAACGAAGAAAATAAAAAGATTGTCACTTTGGTAAACGATCCGGATTTAATTAATACTCTTACCGAAAACAACGTTGATATTTCTGTATTGCCTCAAACCGATGAAGGCTTCTGGTTTAAGGCACTCAGTAGCCTATTTTTCCCCATATTACTTTTAGTTGGATTGTTCTTTTTGCTACGCCGCGCTCAAAGCGGTCCTGGCAGCCAAGCCATGAACTTTGGGAAGTCAAAAGCCAGAGTGCAAATGGAACCGCAAACCCAAGTAACATTCGGTGATGTTGCTGGTATCGATCAAGCCAAGCTTGAGTTAAACGAAGTAGTAGATTTTCTGAAAAACGCCGATCGCTTTACTGCTATTGGTGCGAAAATTCCTAAAGGTGTACTTTTAGTAGGCCCCCCCGGAACAGGTAAAACCTTGTTAGCTCGTGCGGTAGCTGGTGAAGCTGGGGTTCCTTTCTTCTCGATCTCCGGTTCCGAATTCGTAGAAATGTTTGTGGGTGTGGGTGCTTCCCGCGTTCGCGATTTATTCGAGCAAGCTAAAGCCAATGCTCCCTGTATCGTATTTATCGATGAAATTGACGCGGTAGGTCGTCAGCGGGGTGCTGGTTTAGGTGGTGGTAACGACGAAAGGGAACAAACCCTTAACCAGTTACTTACCGAAATGGATGGTTTTGAAGGTAACACCGGAATCATTATTATCGCTGCTACCAACCGTCCTGACGTACTCGACGCAGCATTGTTACGTCCCGGACGTTTTGACCGTCAAGTAGTAGTTGACCGTCCAGATTACGCTGGAAGAGTCGAAATTCTTAAAGTTCACGCTCGCGGTAAAACTTTAGGAAAAGACGTTGACTTAGATAGAATTGCTCGTCGTACTCCCGGTTTCACAGGTGCGGATCTATCCAACTTGCTGAACGAAGCCGCGATTTTAGCAGCACGACGCAACTTGACAGAGATTTCGATGGACGAAATCAACGATGCGATCGACCGCGTATTAGCTGGGCCTGAAAAGAAAGACCGGGTAATGAGCGAAAAACGCAAAGAATTAGTAGCATACCACGAAGCCGGTCACGCTTTAGTTGGTGCTTTAATGCCAGATTACGATCCAGTACAAAAAATCAGCATTATTCCTCGCGGACGTGCCGGTGGTTTAACTTGGTTTACTCCTAGCGAAGACCGCATGGACAGTGGTTTGTACAGTCGCTCTTATCTGGAAAACCAGATGGCTGTAGCTTTGGGTGGACGTATTTCTGAAGAATTAATTTACGGTCAAGAAGAAGTTACCACTGGTGCTTCCAATGACTTACAGCAAGTAGCTAACGTAGCTCGTCAAATGGTAACTCGCTTCGGTATGAGCGATAACCTTGGGCCAGTAGCACTTGGTCGTCAGCAAGGTAATATGTTCCTTGGTCGTGACATCATGTCAGAACGCGACTTCTCCGAAGAAACCGCAGCTACCATTGATACTGAAGTCCGCGACTTAGTAGACGTTGCTTACAACCGCGCTAAACAAGTTTTACAAGATAACCGTCAAATTCTTGATAAATTAGCAGCGATGTTAATTGATAAAGAAACTGTAGACGCTGAAGAATTACAAGAATTGTTAGCAAGCAATGATGTCAAAACAGCAGCTTTTGCTTAATTCAGTTAACAGTTAACAGTTAGCAGTTAGCAGTTAATTGAAAGCTTCTAACTGATATAAAACGGGGTAGTTCTAGTATGTTCTAGATTTACCTCGTTTTTTATTTTCTCTTTATCTAAAAAATATCACTCCCAAGGGTACTTATTTTTATTCGGAATACTAGGTGTAGTAACGGAAGTTAAATAATGTAATAAACTTTCAATATAGAGAAATTAATTTATGACTACTGCAATTGATTGTCCTACTTTTAAACCTACTTTGAGAATTGGCGATCGCGGGCAAGATGTGAAGGAGATGCAAAAACGCTTGCAAAAAAGATTTGCATCTATTTATACTTCTGCTTTTCAAATAGATGTTGATGGTATTTATGGTTCGCAAATTGAACTTGCGGTTAAATATCTTCAATGTTTAGCTTTCTTAGATACAACAGGAATTACAGATGCGGCTACTTGGAATTTTATTTGTGATGGTGTGAAAAGCTTGCCTATTTTACGACAAAATAGTACGGGAAATACAGTTAAGTTATTACAGCAAACTCTGAAAGATTACAGCTTTTATCATGGTGCAATAAATGGACGTTTTGATAGCAGTATGGAGATAGCTGTTAAAGCTTTTCAAAATGATTATTCTTTGATTCCCGACGGTATAGTTGGTCCGAATGCCTGGGCTACCTTAATCCATTTAAATACCCACATCGATTCCTGCTATTGCAGTTATTATGGTGGCTGCTAATTACTATAATTTTGACTTTGTATCTGAGTATCTTAGAAACCTGATTTTTCAAAAAAACCGGGTTTCTAAATTATTAGAAAATAAGTAAAATATGATGGTGCGTTGCCCCTCACAACACACCCTAAAAATTATATTCAAATTTTCTCAAACAAAGCATTCCAATCAACTACAGACGGTCTATTTCCTTTATTTACAATTTCAAAAGCTTTGTTATAACAACTTGAATTATTCAAACATTCAACACAAGCATTTGCAACATCGATTCTGCTGGTATCTCCCGTAAGTTTATCCCCAGTTCCTATTACTACATCTAGCTTGCCGTCGGTTTTTGCTCTTAATAAAGTATTCAAATCGTAGGAAGTAAAAGGGCCATCTATTAAACGTCCGGGACGAATTATTGTATAAGGTAAATTGGAATTTTTAATTGTATTTTCTGCCTGTTGTTTTGCGTCAAGGATGCCAAAACTATTTAAAATATTGTAAGGAAATTCGCTTTTACGTTCGACTCCACAGGAAGAGATAAAAACGAATTGCTTTAAATCTTTTGGCGCAACTTCTACTAAATTACTTACACCTTGAGCATCAACTTTCATCGGACTGTTTTTAGCTTTGGCTTTAGCTTCTTCGGGATT
>JBARZF010000272.1:0-11621 GCA_049649675.1 Rivularia sp. (in: cyanobacteria)
CGATTAATTCATTCGCTGAATTAAAAACCGGCAAACATAAAATATTCCGGGTAAAGTAACCCGTCTTTCTATCTGTTGTCGGATCGAAACGAGGATCTTTGTAAGCATCGGAAATATTTAAAGCTTCCCCTGTGGATGCCACATAACCAACAATTCCACGATTGCCTGGAATGCTAATTTCCATCATTGTTTCACCATCAGCAGCCGCAACTTTAGTCCACAGTTCGCTCATTTCTTTACGATACAAAAATAGCGTACTCCTATCCGCTTGCATTAAAATTCGAGCCTGTTCCATAACTATTTGCAAAGTTACTTCTAGATCCAAACTTTGACCGAGTGTTTGAGTTGCTCGTAAAAGAGCTGTTGCACCTCTTTGATTGCGTGCTGCGACATAAAAAGATTGACAGCTTTCAAGAATAATTCCAATACTTGCTGCAAATTCCCGAAAACAGGTTTCATCTTCACTATCGAAAGGAATCTCCCCTGCTTTATTCGCTAGTTGTACAACAGCAACAATTTCATTTTTGCTGCTTACAACTGGCATACACAAAATATTGTCAATTTTATAGCCTAACTGCCTTTCTAATTCCGGGCTAAATAAAGGATGAGTGGTTGTTTCGGCGATATTTAAATATTGTCCCGTAGTCGCGACATGACCGGGAATGCCTACATTTACAGGAGTACGAATTTCTAAGGTCTTATTCACATTATTCTGCGGCACTTTCGACCATAACTGACCTTTATCATGGTCAACTAAAAAAATAGTAGTATGTTCTGCTTGAAGAATCTGACCGATTTTGAGCGTAATTGCCTCAAGAACTTTCTCCAACATTGTTTCTAGTGCTTCATTGTTTATCAGTTCTATTGCTCTAATAAACTGTTGGAACTCAGCAGTAATAAAATCCAACAAGCAAACAAATTCATTAACAGAAAGGTCTTTGACACGCCGCAATAGAGCGTGGGTACGATTAACCTGAGTAAGTTCAGTTAACGTAGCTAATACGCTACCTGGATTTAAAAGTGTCATGGGAATTATAAATTCAAGATTATAGAGGTTCGATTCTGGGTACAATTTTATACTTACACCAGAATGATAATCTAATTTTTACAATTTCTAACTATATAAATGTAGATGCTTGCTAGGCTATAACTCCAAACAAGACTTATTTATCTATTTTTGAATGAAAAATGTATATGAAAGCGTCTTACATAAGTTTAATAGAATCACTTAACACCAAGTATTAAACAACTCCGCTAAAAATTCGTTGCGATTTCAAATATTTATCTTAAATGCGAAATATTCTGCTAAGGATTTGAAGAAGCTGGCTAAATTGCAGAAAGAATTAACCAGAAATAAAAAACTTGTAAAAATCTAAATATAAAAATTGTATTTAAATTTGGTAGGGACAGGTTTTATTTACCGCCCCTACTTGATTAAAATTAATTAAGCTGCTGTTGGCATTTGAGAATCAACAACTTTTTCATAAAAATCTTGTAGCTGACGAGTAGCAGCACTCCATCCCCAACGTTCAGCTTCTTGACGAGCATTTTGGCGGATAATTTCTCGCTCGTGCTTTTCTTCTAAAAGACGCATTGTTGCGGCGATCGCACCTGCATCATCGGATTTTGGCTCAAAAAGATATCCGTTGACTCCATCAGTAACAATATCTGGAATGCCTCCGGAACGTGCTGCCACAACCGGACACCCAGCAGCCATTGCTTCTAATAGCACTAATCCCAAGGTTTCTGTACGAGAAGGAAACACAAAAGCATCAGCGCTAGCAAAAGCTGAAGCTAAATCCGTCCCGGTAAGATATCCTACAAAATAAGTATTAGTTCCTTCAAAGTGTTTTTCTAAGGCTTCGCGATGGGGGCCATCCCCTACCAAAGCCAATCTAGCTTCGGGAATACCTTCTAAAATCGGCTTAATCCGCTCAATTTCTTTCTCAACAGATAAGCGCCCTACATAAAGCAATAAAGGAGCTTCTGAATTATTTTGCGACAATTTTTGACGCATTTGCTCGCTGGCAAGACTGGGATGGAATAATTCTGTATCAACTCCTCGCTGCCACAAATCTACACGTTCGATGCCGTGAGAAGTCAATTCTTTTACCATCGCGGTTGAAGTACATAAATTTAAAGCAGCTTGATTGTGACCTGCTTTAAGTAACTCCCAAAGCAATCCTTCTAACATTCCCAAACCGTAATGTTGCAGATATTGCGGTAGGTGAGTATGATAGGAGGCTACTAAAGGAATGTTATGTATTTTACTATGAATAATCCCTGCTAAGCCTAAAACTGCTGGATTAACTACGTGAATAACATCTGGATTAAATTTTTCTAATACTTCACCAATAGCCGGACGAGGTAATGCTAATGTTAACTCCGGATACATGGGTAGAGGGAAACCAGAAATTCCATAAATTTTAGCTCCCTTGTATTCCGTTATTCCACCATCAGGACAAATTACTAATACTCGATCGCCGTTACGCTGCAAATGTTCGACAGTATGACGAAGGCGCGTTACAATTCCGTCAACTTTAGGTAAAAATGTTTCGGTAAATAAGGCAATTCTCATACAAAACTATTCAATACAAGGTAGCAGGACAATTGCATTTGGCATCGTTGATAAAAATATAGATTGTTGCGAAGGGATATTGCGGAGGCAATCATATTTTTTTAGAAAGCTGAATATCTTCGTCGCTGAAAGCTCAAGGAAATTTTTAGCAGCTAGCAATTAGTACTATTGCTTCACAACTAAACAACTAACTACTAAAAATCCATTACTGTTATTTTCTATGCCAAGAAACTTTTGGCAAAATTTGCTTGTTATCAACTCTCTGCTGATATTTAACTGCGAAGTTCAGCAAGGAATCTAACAGGGAGTCAGAAAGCAGGTGAGGCTCCAAACCCAAATCTAGAAGCTTGGTGTTTTTGGCATTAAAGTAGTGTTGCTCAGACTCTACTCTGGGGTTTTCCAAATGATTGATATCAACATTCAACCCGATTGCGTTACCAGCTTTCTTCACCATCATCGCTAAGTCGTTGATGCTAAAAAGTTCGGTGAACTGATTAAATACGCGGAATTCTCCAGGTTGTGCTGGGTTGGCGATCGCCAATTCAACACACCTGACTGTATCTCGAATATCCAGGAAGGCTCTAGTTTGTCCACCTTTACCGTAAACGGTTAAAGGATGATTAATAGCAGCTTGGATACAGAAACGGTTTAATGCGGTACCAAATACACCATCATAGTCAAGACGGTTAATCAACATTTCGTCCATGCCCGTTTCTTCGGTTAAGACACCGTAAACTACCCCTTGGTTCAAATCTGTAGCTCGCAATCCCCAAATTTTACAGGCAAAGTGGATATTGTGGCTATCGTGAACTTTACTCAGGTGGTAGAAACTACCTGGTTGTTTGGGATAAGGTAAAGTGTCTTTCCGTCCGTTATGCTCGATGGTGATATAGCCTTCTTCGATATCGATGTTTGGCGTACCATATTCACCCATTGTCCCCAACTTGACTAAATGACAATCGGGGAAATCTTCACGCATCGCGTAAAGTATGTTCAAGGTGCCAACGACGTTGTTAACTTGTGTTAAGACAGCGTGTTCGCGATCGATCATTGAAAAAGGAGCCGAACGCTGTTCGCCAAAATGCACTACGGATTCTGGCTCAAATTCATGCAGAGCTTTCTGGACAAACTCATAGTTGGTAATATCCCCGATAAACAAATCGATAGATTTACCTGTTAAGTCTTTCCAGCGCTGGATACGTTGTTGAATTGGTGCAATGGGCGTTAAAGTCTGTACACCTAATTCATTATCCCAGTGCCGTCGCACTAAATTATCTAAAATTCCAACTTCATAACCACGATTTGAAAGGTAAAGTGCGGTTGCCCAACCGCAATAGCCGTCTCCACCAATAACCAGGACTTTCATTTTTACGCTTTTTATACTCGCTGATAGCTAAATCTATCAGGTTTGTGTCCCTTCTCAACCATAATGGCGATACTAACTTGAAGTTTTTTGGCAAATAACCCTGAAAAATATACTCTCATCAAAAAGTAAATTATTTTTAACTTTTTAGAGCCCCGCTATTATTTATGCCGTAAAAGCCTTCTATTCAAGATTTTCAGACTCTTCCTTCATGACTTTAGCTGGCGTGATTTTTGTTTAATTGTAAAGAAGTATTACAAAAATAGCGTCAAAACGCTTTGCCGTCTTGACAAGTAAGGGGAGAGTAGATATCGTGAGATACATACCCGGGTAAGAACGCATTCATAGTTATATGCAAGCTAAGCAAAAAGTTACTTTGTATCTATCCCCAGAACTGCACAAAAGTTTAAAAATACGTTCAGCAGTTGAGAGCGAACCAATGTCAGAGCTTGCCGAGCGTGCCCTCGTATTTTATCTAGCGAATTCAGAATTGGTAGATGAAGTCGAAGGTTCTTACGGAGGAACTCACAGGGTTTACTCATGTCCCAACTGCGAAAGTTCACTAGTCTTGCGTGAAGGGGAATTGGTTGCTCTAGGCAATCAGCCAGGAGTAATCGGTAAAGATGTTTCTGTCAATGAGATAGAGCAAGATTGCGAAGTTAATCAAGAAGGCTCCGAGGAGTTGGTTCCTTGTTAATATCGCTCGAATTATGAATAGTTAATTCATAATTCTATCTTTACCGAAATTTGAATAAAATTTGAAATGATGAACGATGTCTGTAGTGTCTTTAGGTCTCAAGTAGGTTGATATATGAAAGAAGAGCTCAGTATACTAATTCAGGCTCAATATCCCTTAATCTACCTTGTCACCTCCGAGGAAGAGCGGGCCGAGCAAGCAATTTATTCGATCACTCAATCTTCAAAGCCACAGCGTCGGTTGTATGTATGGACTGTAACCCACGGTATCGTGGAGTATGGTCAAGGTAGAAGCGTAACTCAACACAATACCGTTTCTCCAGAAGCGGCGATTGAGTGGATTATCCGCCAGAAAGAACCTGGTATATTTGTTCTAAAAGATTTACATCCGTTTATTGATGCACCTGCAACAACCAGGTCTTTACGAGATGCGATCGCCAGCTTTAAAGGTACTCAGAAAAATATAATTTTGATGTCACCAGTGCAGCAGGTTCCCATCGAGTTGGAAAAGGAAGTTGTGGTACTTGACTTCCCGTTGCCAAATATGTCTGACTTGAACAAAGTTCTGGATAGTCATTTGGGTCAACAAAATGCGCGGAAATTAACAACCGAAGCAAGGGAAAAGTTATTAAGAGCGGCTTTAGGACTAACCAGAGATGAGGCGGAGAAAGTATACCGCAAAGCTCAGGTAACTAAGAAACAGCTAACGGAAAAAGAAGTAGATATAGTTTTATCTGAAAAGAAACAGCTAATCCGACGCAATGGAATATTAGAATACATTGAAGAGGATGAAACTCTCGAAGCTGTTGGTGGTTTGGAAGAATTAAAAAATTGGCTAACCCAGCGTTCTGATGCTTTCACGGAGAAAGCGAGAGAATATGGTTTACCGCAACCTAAAGGAATGTTAATTCTAGGGGTTCCGGGCTGTGGAAAGTCTTTAATAGCAAAAACCACTTCAAAACTATGGGGATTACCGATTTTACGCTTGGATATGGGGCGAGTCTACGATGGCTCAATGGTTGGACGAAGTGAAGCCAATTTGCGTAATGCCCTAAAAACAGCGGAATCTATTTCTCCAGCAATATTATTTATTGATGAATTAGATAAATCCTTTGCTGGGAGTTCTGGTTCTGGCGACTCTGATGGAGGAACCTCCAGCCGAATATTTGGATCTTTCCTAACTTGGATGCAAGAGAAAAAATCACCCGTGTTCGTAATGGCAACTGCCAACCGGGTTGAACGCTTGCCAGGAGAGTTTTTAAGGAAAGGTCGATTTGACGAAATTTTCTTTGTGGATTTGCCTACATCTCAGGAAAGGCAAGATATTTTCACAATCCACTTAAATAAGCGCCGTAAAGACATCACCAGATTCGATTTGGAACAGTTATCCAAGATGTCCGATGGCTTTTCTGGGGCAGAAATTGAACAAGCGATAGTAGCGGCAATGTACGAAGCTTTTGCCCAAGATCGCGAATTCACCCAGTTAGATATTATTGCTGCACTCAAAGCGACTTTACCGCTGTCTCGAACGATGCAAGAACAAGTCACTGCGCTTCGAGACTGGGCGAGACAGCGAGCGCGTCCAGCAGCAGCCTCCGTAGCTGAATATCAGCGAATGGAGTTTTAAAAAGCTTTCTCCTGTTAACGCAGGAGCAAAGGCTAGCGAACCCAAAGCTAGCAAATAAAAAAACCGCGTAATTTAAACGCGGCTTAGCCAAAAAACCGTTGTCTTAATCTCAATCTTCTTTTTGGAGGAAACCCAAATGTCTCACTTTAGCACTCTACGTACAAAAATTACTGATTCTGAAATTCTTAAGTCTTCTTTGAGCGACTTAGGCATCACCGTTAAGTCTGAAGCTGATGTTCGTGGTTATAACGGTCAGCGCGTTCGTGCCGACATCGTTGCAGTTTTGGAAGGCGAATATGATTTAGGCTGGTCTCGCAATAGCGATGGTTCCTTTGATTTAATTGCGGATCTTTGGGGTGTTGCTAAGAAGCACAACCAGACCGAGTTAATCAACTCCATCAACCAGAAGTATGCTGTTAACAAGACTTTGACCGAAGTCAAGCAACGCGGTTTGCAAAATGCTAACGTTAAGTTGGTATTGCAATAGAAATTTTCTGCGCGTTCCCAAAGCTGCACGGGTTAACTAAATTAAATAGCGGTTAACCCGCTTTTTCGGGATTGGGACTTACCCAGTCCCTTTTGCTTTGCTTATCTCTAAATTTAACATCTTTGAGGCAAAACTTCAGTTGTCTGTAATTCAATATAAGGTTAAAACCGATCTTATCTGATAAGCCGGGTTTTTTAATTTCAAATTATTTTTAAGTTGAAGCTATGGGAAACTGTAATTCTGTAACGTATGATTCGTTATCTTGCTCGTTTCCACCAACAATATAAACTTCGCGGTTTGAATCAATAATTTTGTAACCATTATTTTCAATCCACGATAATAAAGCGGTGTAGGCTTGGTTGATTTTGTTGTAACTACCTTGGTGAATCAAGCAAGCTGCTTGTTCGTAACCGGGTAATTCATATACTTTTATCCGTTCGTTGATAGGAATAACACCATCAAACGTTGCAACAGCTTCTACATCTACATCAGATTCCTTATATTCAGGATCATGCAAAATTCCCGCACAGTAATCACCTGCTTTAATTCCATGTTTTTGAAAATAACCGAATAATTCTATATAAAGTTGTGACATCTCAGCGTAATTTGGCATAATATCCCGTATTGCTGCAACTTTTATTGGTTCAACTTTTTTTAGCACTACTTCGTAATTTGGCATTTTATCCTCTCGTTCAATTTGTTTAAGTCTTGTTTCCACTCGTAAAAGCCGCGCTTGTTCTTCTTCTAGTAATTTGTGGAGTTCCGCTTGCTTAAGTCGCAACATTCCGCGTATTTCTGAAGGTGGTAAATTGTCATCCAGTAATTTGGCAATTTGTTCTAAAGAAAAGCCCTAATCTTTAAACGCTAAAATGCGATTGAGTCGCGGTAATTGTTGTACGGAGTAGTAGCGGTATCCGGTAAATTCATCTATACGAGTCGGTTTAAGCAGTCCTAATTGGTCATAAAGTCGGAGTGCTTTAACTGTCACCTGACTAAGTTTGGAAAAGTCACCGAGAGAAGAGCATTTTGTTTCTAAGGCTTAATCAATAAACAATTTAGGTATGCTCGGGACTAAATAGTTGCTGCTTTGTGTTTCATAAATAATTATTCCGTCGATGTAACTTTTCACAGTAAACAACCTCCTCTAAGGGGAGAGTCAACTTACTATAGTTTTCTTATTATTCATTCCCTGTTTTTTCAAAAACAAGTTTTTTGCTTAAGTGCTGATTTATATGAGATGCTGATTAATTAAATGCTCAAGATTTTTTTAGTCAATTAAAATTATTTTTTAAATGTCTGTTGTTTCTTCTGTCTGCGTAACTGTTCCCGCAACAACTGCGAATTTAGGCCCCGGTTTTGACTGTATTGGTGCAGCTTTAAGCCTTTATAATGAATTGAAGTTTATTCGAGAACAAGTTAATCCAAACAAAAAGTTAGTTATTACAGTTACCGGAAGCGAATCAGCAAAAGTAGCTACAGATGAAAGCAATCTTATCTATCAGGCATTTGTAAAATTTTTTCAACATATACAACAATCACCACCCCCAATAAAAATTGAGATTAAATTAGGAGTTCCATTAGCGCGTGGTTTGGGTAGCTCCGCAACGGCTATTGTCGGTGGATTAATCGGCGCGAATGTATTGGCGGGTGAAATTTTAACTTTATCTGAGGTGATGGAATTAGCTATAACAATCGAAGGGCACCCAGATAACGTAGTTCCAGCGCTTTTAGGTGGATGTCGTTTGGCAGCAACAAGCGATAAGGGATGGGAAATTTGCGATATTCCTTGGTGTAAAGATGTCGTACCAGTAGTGGCAATTCCAGATTTTGAACTTTCAACAAGCGAAGCGCGACAAGTATTACCAACTCAAGTGAGTCGTGGAGATGCGATTTTCAATACGGCACATCTGGGGTTGCTATTGCGGGGATTGGAAACTGGTAATCAAAATTGGTTGCGGGCTGCTTTGCAAGATAAGTTACATCAGCCCTACAGAAAAAGCCTGATTAATAATTACGATGAAATTTTTACTAAAACCTTATCAGCCGGTGCTTATGGCATGGTTATCAGCGGTGCGGGACCAACATTACTTGCATTAACTAATACTGCTAATTCTCAAGCTGTAGCGGCAGCTATGGCTCACGAATGGCAAAAAGAAGGAATTAAAGTACAAGTGCAAATGCTCCAAATTGATAATCAAGGAGCAAGAAGCGTCGTTCAAGGATAAAAAGCAATTATGCAGGATGTTCGGGCAGAAATTGAGGTGATTCGTTCTCAAATTGATCGACTGCGCCGAGAAGGTGCTTCTCTTGCCGTAAATATAAAGCCTTCTGAAGATGATGATAATTCACCCCAAGCAATAGCAGAAGCTTATCGTCGTCAGGCAAGAGAAAATCCTCAACTGTTTGCCGAGCTTAAAGGTATAGATGAAGCGATCGCAGCTTTGGAATTTCAATTAGCAGAAAAAGAAACAATCATAAAAAAATCTCGTTCGGGATATATAACCCGTCTTTCCGAGCAGATAGAACAATTGGAAGAAGCTAAAACCAAAGCTAAAGCTCATGCAGAGCGAATAAATCAGCTAGCATCAGAACTCGCCACAGAAGTCAACAGTCTTAAAACCTGCGCCGATAATCTAACTCCGCTTTATTGGCAGGTGTATTACAAACCCTTCATTACTGGCTTCAAAACTATTTCCGTTCCTTACGTTCGTTCTGACGGGGATGTTTGGACGATTGTTAACCGGATTGTTTAAGTAGCGAGTAGGGAATAGAGAGCAGTTTAAAACATTTCCGTTTCCAAATCTCTTTGTTTATCCATACATTTATATCTTTTTCTTTAACTATTTAAAATATTTACTAAATTTCAACTCCCATAAGACAGAGTTTATGTTACAAATTGCAACGGTGGCTATAGTCACCGTTTTTGCTTATTTAACAAAAATTCATGATTTCAATAAAAAATACTCCTCTCTTTAAGTATTTATGACTAAAAAAGTATAAATTTTCATCTTATAGGGGTAAATTCTGTTTACAAAACTATAAATTGCTTAATATAATGTAAACATTAAGAGAAATTGTAAAGCGATTGTCAGTAATGAGCGAATTTCCTTGGCTAACTTCTATAATCTTGTTGCCCTTAGCGGCAGCACTCGCTATTCCCGTACTTCCCGATAAAGATGGCAAAACCGTTCGTTGGTTTGCTTTAGGCGTGGCTCTCGCCGATTTTACATTAATGATTTGTGCCTTTTGGCAGAATTACGATTTTCAGAATGCATCATTGCAATTTGTTGAAAAATACGCTTGGGTACCCCAGTTAGGTTTAAATTGGTCTGTGGCAGTTGACGGTTTGTCAATGCCTTTGATTTTATTAACAGGTTTAATTAATACTCTGGCGATTTTTGCGGCTTGGAGAGTCACAAATAAGCCACGTTTATTTTATAGTTTGATGATGGTGATGTACGCCGCTCAGGTTGGCGTGTTCGTCGCTCAAGATTTATTAATGTTCTTCTTGATGTGGGAAATAGAGTTGGTTCCCGTATACCTGCTAATTTCCATCTGGGGAGGACCAAAACGTCGCTATGCGGCAACTAAATTTATTATTTATACTGCGGCTGCATCTATATTTATTTTGGTAGCAGCGTTTGCAATGGCATTCTCTGGCGATACCGTAACTTTCGACATGACGGCTTTGGGAATGAAGCAATATCCCAAAACCCTTGAAATGCTTGCTTATGCTGGTTTCTTAATTGCCTTTGGCGTAAAACTGCCAATTTTCCCCCTTCACACTTGGTTGCCAGATGCTCATGGTGAAGCTTCAGCACCAGGTTCGATGATTTTGGCTGGCGTATTGTTAAAGATGGGTGGTTATGCATTAATCCGCATCAACATGGAAATGCTGCCCAACGCTCACGTTGTTTTTGCTCCCGTATTAATCATCTTGGGTGTAGTTAACATTATTTACGGTGCTTGCTGTGCCTTCGCACAAACCAACTTGAAGCGTCGTTTGGCTTATTCTTCAATCGCTCACATGGGTATCGTGCTAATCGGAATCGGTTCCTACACCGAAATTGGTATGAACGGTGCGATGTTACAAATGATTTCCCACGGTTTGATTGCAGCAGCATTATTCTTCCTTTCCGGCGTAACTTACGAACGCAGCCACACCTTAGACATGGATAAAATGGGTGGTATGGCGAAAGTAATGCCCAAAACCTTCGCTTTATATACTGCTGGTGCAATGGCTTCATTAGCACTGCCAGGAATGAGCGGTTTTGTTGGCGAATTGATGGTATTCCTCGGTATGTCTAGCAGCGACGTATATAGCTCCAGCTTTAAAGTTGTAGTTGTATTGTTAAGTGCCGTCGGCGTAATTTTGACTCCGATTTATTTACTATCTTTGTTGAAACAAGTATTTTACGGTAAGCAGAATGAAGAATTGCATTTGGATGAAATAGTACCCGATGTAAAACCCCGTGAACTTTTCATTGCAGCTTGTTTATTACTTCCAATCATCGGTATCGGTTTATATCCTAAATTGGCAACCCAAACTTATGATGTGAAGACGCAGCAATTAGCAGTTCACGCACGTGAAGCCCTACCAGTAGTTGCATCCGAACAACCATCAAGTTTGTATTCTAAAGTTATTTCCGCACCAACACTCTTCAATTCTAATGTTGCAAGTTTGGTTAATATTGCAGAGTAGTTAAGTACGAAATTCCGGGCTGGTGCTATTAAATCGTTGTAAAAAGACTTGGTGGGGGTGACGCAATCGTCACCCCCATTAATTTTGGTTATTTATTAGTTGATAATATTTTGTAGGGTGTGTGACGCGCTTAATAAATTATCTGCGTAGTTACAACTTAAAAAATCG
>JBARZF010000273.1:0-2275 GCA_049649675.1 Rivularia sp. (in: cyanobacteria)
TGATAGAAGAATTTGCAGCAATGGCAATTTCATCTGATGTTACCTTGAAATCGGAAATTCGTATTAACAAGGAAATAAATATTATTGGTAATACCGAACAGCTTTATCGCTTATTTTCTAATTTAATTGTAAATGCAATTCAGTATACTTTACCTGGTGGGGAAGTCACAGTTATTTTAGATAAGTACGATTCAGATGCTGAAGTTCGAGTAAAAGATACGGGTATTGGTATTCCCAAGCATGAACTTTCTAATGTTTTCGACCGCTTTTATCGAGTAAATAGCGATCGTTCTCGTCATACTGGTGGTTCGGGTTTGGGTTTAGCAATTGCAAAAGCTATTGTAGTATCTCATCACGGTAGTTTGGAAGTAGAAAGTGAAGTTGGAAAAGGTAGCACTTTTATAGTTTCATTACCCTGCAATCAATTATCTCGCACAAAATTAATAAAAAATGCTTAATTCTCAAATCCTTATTGAACAAGGCTTTAAAGAGTTGTAAGTTAGGAGATATATAGAACTTTAATTATTATCGCGAATAAGAATGTTCTGGGTATTGGTGAAAGGTATATCGGAAAGTATAAAGAGAATTTTCAATTCCTGACTTTAGCTTGGCTTTATTTGTATCTACAGGGAAAATAGCATCTTCCAAGAAACCATGGCCTAAAAATCTAAACCCGCGTTCAAAGCTAGTAATTTGGGTTTTCTCGGTATTTATTTCTAACCCCATTGAATCCAATAAATCAATCACTTGCGATTTTGCGATCGCAATTCGTTCTTGACTAGTTGACAAAATCAAAAAATCATCAGCATAACGTACAATCTTTAGATCGGTTGCACTGATTATTTCATCAAATTCATGCATATAAATATTTGCCAAAATTGGAGAAATGACAGCACCTTGAGGAATACCTTTTTGAGGTAAAATTATTCCTTCTCTAGTTTCCACCCCAACGGATATCGAAGATTTAATTAAACATAAAATTCCTGGATGTTCGATATGTAATCTGACCTCTTTTAATAACCTATGATGGTCGATATTATCAAAAAACTTGACAATATCAGCATCCAAAACCCACACATAACCCATGTCTCGCCAATCGGCTATTTTCTCTACCGCATTGATATAAGATAAATTAGGACGATAAGCAAAACTCACAGGTGAAAACTTCTCTTCCATTAACGGACTAATTACATTTAATAAAGCCTGTTGGATAATTCTGTCCCGAATAGTTGGTATTTTTAACTCTCTTTGGGAACCATTTTTTTTAGGAATAATAACTTGTTTACAGGGAAGAGGTTGATAACTACCATCAGCCACCGAGTTCATTAATTGATAAATATTAACCGTTTGATTGCCAGCAAAGTGACTAATTGTTTCACCATCAACACCCGCACAACCGCGTTTGTCAGCAACCTTTTCCCAAGCATGTTGGAAATTATTGATATCTATGAATTTACTTGCAATATCGTTCATGATTGGTAATTGGTAATTGGTAATTGATAATTGGTAATTGGTAATAGGAAAGAATAGAAATGTGTTCGTTTTACAGCGTTATATTTCAACCGAATGCACTCGAATAGTTAAGCGCGAAACCCGCCTTGTAAGCCGGAGGCTTTCTCGAAGAGAAATCAATTTCAAGGCTGATATACAAAGTACGTTAAAACGCACTAAATTCTTATTCAGTCCTCTTTAGACGACTTGGTATGTGAGCCTGGGAATTTATTCCAAGGTGGTTTATAAAACTTATTAACAAATGAGAATAATTAAAATTGCTCACTGCTAACTGCTCACTGTTCACTGTTCAACAATTCGATTTAATTCTTGTAACATCCAAGAATCAGCATCAGTTTCTAAAAACAATTCCAATAAAGTCTGGTAGTACCATAAGGGAGCATCCCAATTTTGCAAAAATAAAATCTGTAGTGGGAGCGTCTCGCTCCCTAGTAGTAGCTAGCGAGCAAGATGCTCGCACTACAAAAAAATAAATTTACACATTTGGGATGCTCCCGTACCATAAAGTCCCTTCCTTACCACCTTTAAATTTTTCCCAAGTAGATTCACCATTTTTAGATAAATCTCTCAAAATACTCCGAGCGTTATGCAATTTGTCAGCTAGCGACTGCGTAGAGAAGGGCTTCTGATTAACTCACTTAAATATCTACAAAGTCGCAGCCCTCCTCTACGCCGCTACGCTAATTGAAGAATAGTTCAATTCTGAAATGTAAATTAATCTATCAAATAATTTATAAAAGTTAAAAAAGGGTTGAAAAAACTA
>JBARZF010000274.1:0-3262 GCA_049649675.1 Rivularia sp. (in: cyanobacteria)
AGTAAACATTAGAACTCCTTATTCAAGTATTATCAACAATTAAACTTAATTGCGGGTGTTTATTTAGCTCGCGAGCAACAGCAATTCCTGCGCCACCAACTACTATTCCGGTTAAGAGCAATACTGGATGTAGGGCAAGGGTCGCACCTACTCCCATCAATTGACCTACCATTCCAGAAACACCTAAATTCATTAACAAACCACCTGCGGTATTAACTAAAAAATCACATACTGCGCTCATTATTATTACCCATCCAAATTACAATTAGTGCCAAAATTAACCCAATTATTTCGCCAATTCCCACTCCAATCAAAATAGGTTGAATGCTTGATATTTCTTGCCTTTCTTGAGTTGGGGGAACTGCTACCCAGGTTCCAATAACTGTTCCGGTCAGAATACTCAGAAAGTTTATACCAACTGCAAATGTTGCATTATTGCGTATTCGCAATAAACTTTCATCCCGAAACTGATAGCAAATCGGTAGCATTTGATTTACTACTTCTTCTGAGATTGCTTTATTTTCTGCTGCGAGGACTTCAACTGTTTCTGCTGCGGTGTTGATGTATTCAGCAGTAAGGGATGAATTTCCTCCCCCCAGTTGACTTTGCCGAAAAAATCATTATCAATGCGCGAGGGGAGCAACGCGATATTGTGAAAACCAGTGCGATCGCCATACCTATACTTAAACAAGAATCAATAATTAATACGTTTATATTATGTATAAATACATAAGCATTAGGAATAAGGAGTTGCAGCTTCGCTGCAACTCCTTATTCTTTTAGAACAAAAAAAGGTAAGATTCCCTATTGGTACGGGGTTTTCTGTTCAAAACCCCTCGTTAGGGAGTACTTACCAAAATGAATAAAATATATGCAACTTTAGATTTAAACAAATCTGTGAAAGAATTCAAAGATAATGTTACGAAAATTTTAGAATTGACTGATGTTGAAAATTGGGATGGAGTAAATATAAAAGAGAAAGAAGAAAAGATAAGGAATATTGCTTTAATTTTAGCAGGGCAATGTATAGCAATTCTGTTATATAATCTTTCTCATAATACAACTGCTATTAATACATCAAATAAGAAAACACAAGCATGGTGGCGTGCAAAAACTAAAAATCATGGATATAAAACTCGCCAAATACTAACTATAGGGAATGTAGAGTTGAATCTCACATTGCCTTATGTTGTAGAACGTAATAATAAGAATAGTAAAACAAGTAGGGCTGTTAATCAAGGGTTTTGTCCTTTTTTAAGATGGTTAGGAATGGAAGAAGGAATTACTCCTTTAGTTTGGTCAAATATTGCTAAATACGGTGCAATAAGTTCATCATTTGAAGCTGCACATCAAACATTAATAGATTGGGGTATTAATATTAGTTTAAAACGTATAGAACGATTAACTTATTGTTTTGGTAAAATAGGATTGAGCTTACGTGAATCAAAAATATTTAATCTTAAAATTGGCAATTTGATACCAGGCAATATATTAAAAGACCAACGAGTAGTGATAGCTGCTGATGGCGGAAGGACTAGGATTCGTATTGATAAAAAAGGTCGTAAAAACTCTAAAACAAATAGGCATGGTTTTACTGGAGAATGGATTGAGCCAAAGGTTTTGACTATTTACACAGTTGATAAAAAAGGCAAAAAAATAAAAAATGGTGAGATTCCAATTATAAACGATGGGACTTATGAAGATTATCAAGGATTTTTAAAAATCCTTGAAATGTATCTTGTTAGTTTAGGAATAAATCAAGCACAGCAAGTATTATTAATTGCGGATGGAGCCGAGTGGATATGGAAACACATTCCTCCACTTCTTAAAAAATTAAATTGCCCACTAGAAACTTATCAATTGTTAGATTTTTATCATGCCACAGAACATTTACAAGTATTCGCAGATAATAGTTTTTCTCAAGAGGCAGAGCGCAAAAAATGGTTTAAACAAACTCGTTCTGCATTAAAAAAAGGTAAGATAAACTCCATTATTCAAGACATGAATAAGCTAAGTTTGGAATTTAGCGGTGAGCGTCGTAAAAATTTAGATAGAGAAATCAATTATTTTATTAAAGGTAATAAAGAAGGGCGCTTTAACTACCATAAAATCTCATCTCTTAAATTACCTATTGGTAGCGGTGCAGTTGAAAGTTTAATCCGACAAGCTGTTAATTTGCGAATGAAAGGAAACAGCAAGTTTTGGCTCAAAAATAATGCTGAAATTATGTTACACGCTCGTTGCCAATGGATTGCTGGTTGTTGGAATAAATTCTGCGATTCTATTTTAACTGCACTCCTTAAGCCGATACAGATTGGATAAATTATACCAAACATTCTTTTTTTATATATTATGTAATCATAAGCACCCTTAAAAGGTGTATTTTTTGCTGGCTTTATATCTATAACCTTTAGAGATGTGCCGCTCTGCGGCACATCTCTTTTAAATAAATATGTATATTTACTTGTTTGTCTGTATGTTTTTTTGATATTACTGAATTTTTTTAATTGGCGATCGCACTGGTTTTCACAAAATCGCGTTGCTCCCTAATTACTGTTTGTACGATTGGGTTGTTTTGTTCTGCTTCAGATATGTGCTTGGTCAAAAAGTCATAAAGAGTCATCTTATTAACCAGACGTAAATAAGCATCCAAACCACCAGCAGGAATTACCTGGTCTAAATATTCCTCAAAAGTTAACCTTCTAATTCTGATAGCCACATAAAAAATATCAGCTACTTCAACTGTTGCTGCATCAAAATAACCACCACGCTTCTTGGGTTTGACAATTCCGGCATATGGGAACCACTGCTGTAAGGCTGCAATTGATATTCCGTATCTTTGAGAAAGTGTCTTCTGCGTGTAGATAACGTTTTCATATACCATACCTACTCAATTCCAACTAAATACGATTGTCTGTAGATAAAAGGGCAAACTTAAGTATTACAACAACATTTGTTAAATATTTTTTATTTAACAAATCCTGTTAGTTGAATTCAGATTTAATTCGACTTAAGCTTAGTTAAATTTATGCCCAATTCAGCAAACAATTGTTAGGTTACATACTGTATATTGGCAATGCAAGCAGGTTTAGAGATATGATGAGGAAATAAATATAAGAGTAAGCTTTTAAGAAAAAATTACTCAGGTAGAAATATTTACTAAAAGGTGAAATTATTTTCTAATTTTGATTATAAAAAGATCGCTAAATAAGTCCGCGTGACTAATGGAACGAAGTATTTTACTTTTTCTAGGATATAACGA
>JBARZF010000275.1:0-4134 GCA_049649675.1 Rivularia sp. (in: cyanobacteria)
GCTTCTTCACGACTGAGAACTCCTATTCCTTCGACTCGACGACGAAATATAGGATTGTTGGTAATTAATCTTTCGTATTCATCTATCTTAGGTAAGAAATAATCGCAAAATTCCTGACATTTACTCACCCAACCATAAGGAAGATCGACAGCAACACCACCGATGCGAAAATAGTTATTGTTCACCATGCGGTATCCCGTAGCAGCTTCAAATAAATCGAGAATCATTTCTCTATCTCGAAGCGTGTAGAAAAACGGAGTCTGTGCGCCCATATCCATGATATAAGGTCCCAACCACAGTAAATGATTGACTATTCGCGCTAATTCCAGCATTATGACTCGGATATAGCTGGCGCGTTTGGGTATTTGCACATCGGCTAATTTCTCAACAGCATTAACAGTTACCGCTTCATTGAACATTCCACCATAATAATCCCAGCGGCTGACGTAAGGAACGTACATGATATTGGTGCGGTTTTCGGCGATTTTTTCCATTCCCCGGTGCAGATATCCTAAAACGGGTTCGCAATCAATCACGTCTTCCCCGTCGAGAGTAACAATAATTCGGAAACATCCATGCATCGAAGGATGTTGGGGACCGAAATTAATCGTCATCGGTTCGGTTTTGGTTTCAATTCTGCTCATTAGGAAGTACCATTTAAGATTTAATTGCTTTTACTTCCTAATATCGCGATCGCCCTTCTCTTTGTCTTGTAGATTCGTCCGATTTTTTGTACGTTTTTGTGGAGTTTTACTACAAACCTTTTATTTATTATTTACCAATTTTCCCCGGAGTAACACCAACTAATTTTTTAAAATGTCTATTTAAATGGCTTTGATTAGCAAAACCAACCATAAAAGCAACTTGAGCAATACTATATTTTCCCGTAAGCAATAATTCTTTAGCACGATTAACGCGAGTTTGAATCACATATTGATGGGGTGCAATTCCCATTGACTGCTTAAATAAATTACAGAAATAATGCGGACTCATGTGTAACAAACTTGCTAATTCATTTAAACCTAAATCTTTATCCAAATTACTTTTTATGTATTCAATAACTTGATTTAGCTGACGTTTTGACAAACCATTAATATACTTTTTTATATTCGGTTTTCGCGCAGAATAATGTTGTAATAAATGCACAGTTAAGGCATTTACCATTGTCTCGGCATACAAACGGCTTCCCGATGGATTATTTTGTAAAGCATTTTTGATTGCAAGTCCAATTTGTAAAACTAAGGGATCTGGTGTAGAGAAATGTGGTATTAATTGAACTTGCTCTGGTAATCTCGATTCGTTAATAGCACGGGCAAAAGTTTTCGTTTCAATACCTAAGACAATAAAATCTCCTTCTTTATCCCAAGCAACTTTTTGACCGATATTTACAGGAGCAATTACCATGTCTCCACCAACTACTGAGTCGCGATGAAAATGCCCATCTAACGATCTATCTGCGTGAATAACGTAGTTGCCATGAGTAAAAATAGTAATGCTGTGTGCCAGGGGAGTACAAACTTCGGGGGTTTCATATGCAGGCTGACACATATATGTGAAGGATACCCCATCCCACCCGCTATTTTGACTCGTGAGAATTGGCAATCGCGGAAAAAGTTGGTTTATTTCATCTTCTGTAGTCAGAACTAAAGGCTTATCTGACATAATTGAAATAAAGTTTTACACCTTTAATGTATCAGAAATTGAGCTTTGCGGAATTATCAGATAAATTTGTGTATTTTACCTCCGCAGCATGAGGTTAATTACCACATATTATGGCTAATATTTGATTAATTCAGTTGTAGTAAAATATTTCAATGCCTGCGATCGATCGAGATTCACAAAACCTTTTAAACTCTAAACTCGAAGAAAAATTAGTTGAGGAATTTAAGTTTGGCTGGTTTGATTGGTTTTGCCTGTGGTATCCTCCAGGTTGGCTAATTTTGTTTAACCGTCACTGGCAACATTATCATAAAGATCCAGATGGTTGGAATTGGTTAGAATATATTTTATTCTTAATTCCCTTGGGATTTTATTTAGCGTTGTTGATTCGTTGGTTGCGTTTGGGTTGTCGTTTTCCACGGGAGCAAGTGACTGAATTCAATCCTAATTATCAAATTGCTTTTCGAGAAGAAATTTTACAGCCAATTATTGAATATTATTATCAGGGTACCTTGATACAAATCGAAAACTTGCCACAGCATGGACAAATGATTATCGCGATGAATCATGCGGGAATGAGTTTTCCTTGGGACATTTTGACTTTGGGATATTTATTGAGCAAACAGCAAGAATGGGTAGTATATCCTTTAGCTGGAGTTGACTTATTTGAACATCCTTGGATAAATTGGTGGCTACCACCGGGATGGTCGCAAGTATTAGGTGGAGTCAAAGCAAGGTATGATGATTTTGAAGCTGCAATTGAGCAAAAAAAGATTTTATTATATGCTCCAGAAGGTTTAAGGGGACCTGGAAAAGGTTGGTTTAAACGCTATCAGTTACAAAAGTTTGATATCAGCTTTATTAAGTTAAGTCAAAAATATCAAGTTCCGATTTTACCCGTTATTTGTATTGGTAGCGAAAAGCTGCATCCTTATACATTAAATATTCGCTGGTTGCAAAAATTATTTGGTTTACCTTTCTTGCCAGCTTCACCATTAATTCCTTGGTTTGCGCTTTTTCCCAGCATGGGAGTTTGGGCTGGGAGAAGTAAATTAAATTATTTTATTCAACCTTTGGTTGAGGTTGATGATTGTAATAGTCGCAGAGAATTTTATCAAAAAGCGCAACAGTTGAGAGAAGAAATGCAGAAAGAGATTAATTGGATATTAGAACAAATTTGAAATAGTGCCTATAGCAATCCGAATTTAAATGTGAGAAAACACATACATGCAATATTCAAATGAAAAGTAAAATTTTATTCATACCAGGCACCAGGTGCACGCCACTTGCTACAAGTCGGCGGCAGTCGCTTTATACGCGCTTGTTCCCGCCCAACGCAGTGGCTTGGCTACAGAAGCAAAACCCGCAGTAAGAGGGGTTGTTTAATTCAGTCCACGCAGGTGGAGAGATAAGGTATTATACGTAAATTAAAAAATATGACGTTCAAAAAAGTTTGCGTAATTGGGGTTGGTGTCAGCGGGTTAGTTGCGGCTAAGACTTTCTTGGAAGATGGTTTCGACGTGACGGTATTTGAGAAAAAAATATCAACAAATTCGACAGCAGTTACGCACTAAAAAGCCTTTATCCGTAAAAGACTGTTTAGCGAAAGAAGTTATCCTTCATTAGTTAGAAATATCTGACTTGTTGGAGGATTCTTAATAAGCCAAAAGAAACCCGGTTTATCTCCGATTTGACAATCAAAAAGTCATATTTTCACGAAAATAAACCCGGTTTCCGATCGAGACTTAAAATGAAGTTGCAAAAACTAATTAAAACATCACATCTGTGCAATCCCAAACCGATAACCTTTACCATAAACGCTGTGAATTAATTGCGTTTCACCCTTCATTTCAATCTTCCTTCTTAAAAGACGAATTAATGCAGCAATAACGTTACTGCTGGGTTGTTCGTCTTCTTCCCATAAATTTTGCATAATTTGCGGGTGAGTCAGAAGTATACCAGGATTTTCCATCAAATATTGCAGTAATTGACTTTCCTTTTCTGATAATTCAATAACTCTTCCTTGACGATAAGCAATTTGATTTTGAACATCTAATTCCAAATCTTCTACAACAGTTCTTTTATTTATATGGGCGTATTCTTCCACACCCGCACGCCGTAATAAAGCCCTTACTCTTGCTAGTAATTCCCGTAATTCAAAAGGTTTAACTAAGTAATCATCGGCACCTGCGTCTAAACCTTGTACTCTGTCATCCAAAGTGTCTTTTGCAGTTAAAAATAATACGGGTGTTGTGATGCCTTGCTGTCGTAATTGCTGACAAATTTCTAAACCAGTTTTTCCCGGCAGCATCCAGTCTAAAATAAATAGATCGTAATTACCTTTTTTAACAAGTTCGCTGCCAGTTGTACCATCAAAAGCTGCATCAACGCTGTAACCTTCGCGAGTTAATAAGCGAGTTAAAGGGTTGGTGAGTTCGGTTTCGTCGTCAACTATCAATATTCGCATCTTTTTAA
>JBARZF010000276.1:0-3023 GCA_049649675.1 Rivularia sp. (in: cyanobacteria)
ATAATAATGAAGCTATATCGAAATGGACGGACAAAATAAAAAATATTATTAAAGATAAGAACTTATTAAAATTGTTGATATGGGAATATGAAAAAATTCCGATGTCCATAAATTCAGTACAGGAGCCAAAACTAATACTGACTATTTATGAACGGTTAAAACAATTTTATAATACAGATAGCAATAGATTAGGAGTAGGTGATATATTATCCATTCACGATCGTCATAATATATTAAATGATTTTATTTATGAAAAGTTCGTTACAGAGGCTGAAGAAAAACTAAGGAAGAATAGTATAGGAGATTTATATAAAAAAGAAAACAAAGGTAAAATATTTTATGCATTAATAAAACCACAGAACCAGATATTAACTGGTTGCTTTGTTAATTTTGACTATTGTCAGCAATCTCTATTTAAAAACTCTATGTATGACAATTCCATATATGGATTTAATTATAAAAAGTCAAAAAATGAAAATAAGCAAATACGTACAGAAGTTGAATTAATTACATTCAAAATAAGAGATTAATATTTTTATCATTATTTTAATCTTAGCTTTATGATAATTAATAAGTACTGTTTATCATCATGAATAACAGTCAATAATGTAAATTACTCAAGCATTTGCAAAATGGTTGATAGCGGCAAAAACATTTCTAAAAGTGCATCTTCCAAACTGACAAAACCATAACGAGAATAATAAGTTTTTGCTGCTTCGTCTTTTGCATCAACGAATAAACCAATTCCTCCTGCATTCTCTGCAATTATTAAAGCACGCTGCATTGCCTCAATCATCATTATCTCACCAATACCCTGTCGTTGATATAGCTCATTAACTGCAAGTCTTGCCAGCTTAACACCGGGAACTTTAGATGGATATTTTTTCGCAAAATTGGATGGGAGTTTTTCTACACGTACTTCACACAAAGTTAAGGTAAAAAAACTCATAATTATCTCTGGTTGTTCTGTATCGATGAGGACAAAGGTACGGGAAATACCTTTTTGAATATGCTGTCTTGCTATCTGCTTAAGGAATTTATTGAGCGCTTCATTACCGCAGTCAAAGCTGTTACGATTATGACGCTTGTTTAATAGTTCAACTATTCTCACTAAAAAATTCCTCGTGTTTCCTCATTGCTGCTTTTAAATTCCCATTGGGTGCAGGAGGATTTTCAATTAAATTAAATACCCTATCAGCATCAACTTCCGATAAAACGATTAATCCTTCATCTTCGATAATTTTTTTTGCTTCTTTCAATGCTGCTTGTACCATAAACTGATTCAAAGTAGCACCTGATAATTCTGCTGCTTTTTGTAGAGTTTGTTGAATGCTCGCCGGAATCCTCGCCGTTACTCGTACTGTATTTTCTTGGCTGTTAGGCATATGTATAAAGAATATGATGTTGTTTTATTTTAACTTAATGGTGCCATTTTGACACCGTTTAACTTGCCGACAACCCATAAGTCGCCGACACCCTCGAAGGGTGAGGGCGGTTATGAAGAGTATCAACCACCAAAATCCATCTTAACGATCGCATCGTTGTAATCAAAATCCCCACCAATTCCCGAATCTTCAAAACCAAAAATGTTATCACCCAACATCCGCACGCTATCTACGTTATCGGTGTTTGCTCCTAATTGCGAGAATAAAACTTCTGCGTCGCCGTTGAGGGCTTCTTCTAAGGTTGCATCGACAATCATGAAGGAAGATATCAAACTTCCACCTTCCAAAATTCCGTCGTAGTTTGCTGTTTGTTGATTTTCGGTTTGGAGCAAGTCGATAGTTGTAATCCGGTTATTTAAGGCTGCTTCTTTATATCCCTGTTCCCCAGCGTTGATGTCTGCAATCCCGTCTCCTGTGATATCGATTCCACCGTCTGCGTCAGCTACTTGATAAAAACCGATTATATTGTCGTATTCTGCTTCTCGATATACTTCAATGTTGACTGATACCGAACCCGTTTTATCTCGTAAATCAATCAGTTCTTTTTGTGCTTGTAGTTTTGTTCCGGTAGCGGGGGTGTCTTCTGCAAATTGTACGTTTAATGATATTTCCGATAATTTTAAGTTAAAGCCGTTTTGATTAAAATTGTTTACCTCTATCTGAGAAGAGTTAGAAAACAATATGGCTGAGTTTTTTGCAATTGCTGTTTCTTTGGTGCCCTTGGGTATGATGTAAAAGCCGAATTGTCTTTGAGAATCAAGTTCGAGAATGCGTTGAATATCTTTGGTGTTGAATCCGTTGGGAGGGTTGGAAATTGTTGAGAAAATTAGTTGCGATCGCACTAAAGCAGCTTGAAGATAATTTTCGGAATTTGGAGCGATACCGTTAATGTTACCGTTTTCGTCGTCAACTACAAATAAACCAATTTCACTAACGTTTTTAGTTCCAAGATTATCAAGGCTAAATTTAAGGTTTTTATCTTCAGGTAGAGTAAATATTCCGTTATTTTGAGTATCTTGAGCTAATTCTGGCTGAGTTTGTCCTAGAATTTCGGGGTTATTAATAATTTCGATCGGTGGAATATTAATTTCTGGTGGATTTTGTATAAGTTCTGGTACAATTATGTCTTCGGGAATGACTATTGGTAAACCTTCACCAATTAATTCGACATCATCTATATCAATAAAGTCTCCTGAATCGTCTGCTTGTGAGGTGTTGACTTGAAACATTAAATAATCGTAACCAGTTTCTAAGTCGATATCCCGCGTAAATTCTTTCCAATCATAACTAGAACCTCCTAAATCTTCTTCTAATAATTTGACGCTATTCATTGATAAAACACCAACTTGAGTAGGTCCTTCACCAGAGTACAAATCATTTTCAAACTCTCCATTTACACCGTAGAGAGTTACTAAAATTTTATTTTTCTGGAATGATTCGGAACCACCTTCAGTATTCTTCAAGTTGAAACTTAGTGTTTGTAATCCTCTGGTAATTTGTTTGTCGTAAATAATCTGCGATAATCCCGCTGCAAATTCTCCAGATAAAACAACGGAACCGGAATTATATGTTGCTCCA
>JBARZF010000277.1:0-1701 GCA_049649675.1 Rivularia sp. (in: cyanobacteria)
AGAACCAATCACAGAAACTATCGAACACTGTTTGGCAGAATATTTTGCTCCCTTATCTACCTTCAAGTTGGGAGTAGTATATCAGGGATTATCAACAGAAGAAGACCTCAAACAATTTATAACAGAAGGATTAACACTGCAATTTGCAGCTGATAATCGTTTCTACTTTATGGATGAAGAATTGCGAGAAAAGATTTTTGACCAACCCCACTTCGGTGCTGCATATGGTTCCAATATATTCACACCTTGTCAAAGTTTTTCTGAAAGAGAAAATTTGCGAGTTTTAGTTGTGGATGCTGAAACTGGAGAAAACGGTGGAGTGATACCAAATTCTGAAGCAATTAAGTTAGTTGGTGATGGCGATGGAAAAATAGATGCTGTATTACATAAGTCTTTAGGTAATGAGCCAGCAACACCATTTCAAACTCGTTTTGGTATCAAAGAAAGACGTGCTGGACTTAATATAGATAATGAGAATAAAGAAATTTGGCAATTAGGAAAAGGTACATTTGCACCACGAGATTTAAGCCAGATTGGGAATGGGTATGATTTAGTCGTTTCTACAGAACAACTCAAAGGACGAGTACAGAAAGAGGAGTGGGGGAGTGGGAGAGCGGGAGAGAGGGGGAAAGAGCGAGAGAGGGAGGGAGGGAGAGAGGGAGGGAATGAACGAGAGTATACAGCAGGTACAGAAAGAACGAATATTGTTGTAGAGCAATCCCTCACTCCCACCTCCCTCACTCCCTCACTCTCCCATTCCCCCACTCCCCCCATCACCCCCTCCCCCGCTCCTCTAAACCCTGGGGAGTATTTAATGAAGATGGGAATTGGAAACAAAACCAATGCATACCACGGTATTACTTCCACGGGCGCTCAATTTTGGAATTCTTTTCCGAGAGGAGTTGAAGGTGATGTTCTTCCACGATTACAAAGACGTTTGGAAGAACTCAAGGATATGGCTGATGACCCCAGAAAAATTGCTCAAGACTATATCAATTCAATAGATGCTAAATGTAAACACCAAATACAAGCTCAAATAGAATCGGAAGATTTGATTGATTTTGAAAGCTTTGATTTGGGAGATATTGAAAATCTCATTGATGATATGTTTTTGTCAAATGATTGCGAACAAAACTTGATATACCGCATTCTCAAAGCGGATTTGAAAGAACATTGTCAATTATTAGAGCATCCCAAAATTATAGATAAACTTCAAGAACACTTGGAACAACAGTATATGGATTGTGCCACTGGGAGATTTATTAAATTTGATTCAGCAATGGCACAAACCTGTCATGATTTAGCTGACAATGAGGTTTGTTATCCTAAATTTTCCGACGGTGCAGAATTGATTGTTTATCGTGGTCCCACTGCTAATTCCAACACAGTGGACGTTTATATCAATCGTCATTTACCAAACGAACCGCACGATATTGGGACAATTAAAATGTCACCCCAAGGATTAAAGCATTCGCTATCCGATTGTGACGGAGATAGAATGGCGTTAAGCGAAGCTCACCGAAGGTATCGCCTTATCATCTGACTTCCCTCACACAACAGCAGAAATTAAACAGAAGCAATTGCAAGAAAACCGTTATTCCGAAATAGTTAAGCCAGAGAAAAAAGCATATAAGGGTTCTTTTGAACAAATAGCCTTAGATGCAATGGAAAACAAAATTGGTATAGTTGCTAATTTATGCA
>JBARZF010000278.1:0-1897 GCA_049649675.1 Rivularia sp. (in: cyanobacteria)
CAGTGAACAGTTAGCAGTAACTAGTATTCCACCACATTAATTTTGAGGGGTAAAACATTCGTAGTGGGAGCGTCTCGCTCCCTGGTGGTAGCTCGTAGTAGCTAGCGAGCAAGATGCTCGCACTACAAACTTGATTTCATTTATTTCTGTTAACTGCTCACTGATAACTGCTCACTGATAACTGCTCACTGCTCACTGATAACTGCTCACTGATTCCGCAATTCTCAATTTAGCAGAGCGAGAGCGGGGATTAGTCGAAATTTCTTCTTCTTGAGCAATAATCGGTTTTTTGGTTAATACTTTTAACAATGATGAATCTTTGAAACTGTGCTTAACTATCCTGTCTTCTAAACTATGAAAACTAATAACCGCAAATTTACCACCTTCTACAAGTGCATTTGGTGCTTTTTCTAAAAGAGTTTCTAAAGATTTTAATTCATCATTTACAGCAATTCGTAAAGCTTGAAAAACCCTAGTTGCGGGGTGAATTCTTCCATAACGATATTTCCGAGGAACGCTGTAAGATATGGCTTCAGCTAACTCGGTTGTAGTGTGAAACGGACGCTTTTCAACAATACGTCTAGCAATGCGTCGCGATAATCTTTCCTCACCATATTTAAAGAAAACATTCGCTAATTCCACTTCATCCCAATGATTTATTGCTTCAGCAGCAGTTAAAGATTGTCTTCTATCCATCCGCATATCAAGTTCGGCTTCGTTGCGAAAACTAAAACCCCTTTCTGGATTATCCAAATGGTAAGAACTAACTCCCAAGTCTGCAATAATACCGTCAAAAGTATTCTGGGGAAACTCGTATGTAGCAAAATTGCTGCGGACAAATTCTACACGACTTCCATATTCAGCCAAATTATTTTTTGCTGCCGTCAAAGCATCTTCATCGCGATCGATCGCAGTTATTTTTGTATCCGATGCCGCTGATAAAATTAACCGAGAATGTCCACCACCACCAACAGTTGTATCTAAATAATGCCCGTTTTCTTTTATATTTAAACCTGTAATTATTTCTTTTCCTAAAACCGGAATGTGTGAAAAAGCGGGTTCTGCATTAGATGCTGTTGGCGATTCGTTAGTCATAGTAAATTGTTGCGATAATTTTGGACGAGCAGGGATGCTCATTCCACAAGAATTATAAATTTGTAGGGTGTGTTACGGCATTATATCTGTTCGGGTAAATGAAAGATATAGTTAAAGCCGTAACGCACCAGAATATTTTGGTAATAATGCGTAACAAATTCTATTTTTTCATGATTTTATGATTAAAATTTAAAAACATTCTTGGTTGTTCAAATGTGTTAAAACCATTTCCGAAGTATATTTGGATGGAACAACAGGAATTACTTCAAATTCAGCTAAATATTGCCATTGCAATATCCATTCTTGAAGCAAAAGTAAATCGTCACATTCCATCAATTGAAAACAACGGTTAAAATTCGCTTCAACCCAACTATCTATATATTTCAAACCTTCAGGTAACATTCTCCCTTTTTCTTGAGAACGGTTATATATTTGTGTTGTTGCATCATCTTTGAATCGTTCAATAACCATAAACAACATTGCATTTCCTTTTAATCTAAAAGAGTGTATTACGGCTCGATATATATAAAAGAAAACGGAAAATATACTTAAAGCCGTAATGCACCTTCATTGTAGGGTGTGCTACGGCACGATACGGATTTGAGAAAAATTAAAGATACAGTTCAAACCGTAACGCACCAAATAAATATGTCAGATCCTGCACCCGGTAACTATGTAATCTTCAGAATTAGACATAATAATGCACCTTGCCGCGCTTCATCCTTCATAATTAAGAAAATGCTGCTTAATTTATCTTCACTCTCCCGAAAAGCAAGCATGAGCAAATATTTGATTCACAATA
>JBARZF010000279.1:0-18222 GCA_049649675.1 Rivularia sp. (in: cyanobacteria)
CAAAGGTAAATTCTACCGACCATTTAGTATTTATTCCCCGCGCTTCTAAAGGATTCGCGTGAGCCATTCCGGTAATTACTAAATCGGGCTTAAGAGCATTAATTCGCTGAATTTGATTGTAGTTATCTGGCTTTTCAACAATTCTTGGTAAAGGTACGTCCATTTCATGACAAGTCTTTTCTAAAAGTTGCAGCTCAGCAGCTTGATAGCGCTTGTCCATGTAAGGAATACCGATTTCGGGAACTGTCATTCCACAACGAATTAAGAATCTTCCCAAAGATATTTCTAGCAAGTTATCTCCCATGAAGAATACGGATTTACCGCGAATCAACTTCACGTAATCTTCCAAGTTTTCCCAAATTTGCGCTTCCCGTTCGTCCAAACCTTTGGGAGTAATACCGAATACCGAACACATTTTCTCAATCCAAGCGCGGGTACCATCTGGCCCTATAGGAAATGGTGCGCCGATTAATTTACATTTACGTCGCCGCATTAAAGTTGTAGCGGTGCGGCTGAGGAAGGGATTGACACCAGCGACATAATACCCTTCTTCAATTACTGGCAGTTCTGTAAATCTTTTTTCAGGTAGCCAACCTGTTACCTTGATACCTTGTCTCTTCAATTCCAACGTCAACTGAGTGACAACTGGATCGGGTAAGGAACCAAAAAGAATTAAAGGTGGATGATCTACGTATTCGGAATCGGATTGAACGACTTCTTCTTTTTTCTTACCAAAATTAAGCAGCTTTTGAATGCCGTTACGTTCTTCTTTGTCTTTATCCGCTGCGGGTGCTTCCTTGGGACAGCGATTAGCCATTGCAGCTAAAACGGTATCTTCTCCCTGAGTGAAAGCATAATCTAATCCATTTGCCCGCGCTACTACCACCGGAATGCCGATTTCGGACTCCAATCTGGGGGCTAAACCCTCCAAGTCCATTTTGATGATTTCAGTGGTACAGGTGCCAATCCAGACAATTACGCTGGGATTGCGATCGCGTTTTATTTGCAAGCACAATCTTTTGAGTTCTTCATAATCGTTGAGTTGTGCTGAAATATCTCCTTCTTCCAATTCCGCCATTGCATAACGGGGTTCTGCAAAAATCATCACCCCCATTGCGTTTTGCAAGAAGTAACCGCAAGTCTTTGTCCCAATTACTAAAAAGAAACTATCTTCGATTTTTTGATATAACCACGCTACGCAGCTAATCGGACAAAAAGTATGGTAATTTCCTGTTTCACACTCAAAATTTAAAGCTTGTGGTTCAGCAACTGTCATTTTATTATCTCCCCTTTAATTTTTCAGTTAGGAGTAAGGCAAGAGTGAGGAGTGAGGAGTTAGGAGTTGAAATTCATAACTCATAACTCATAACTCACAACTCTTAACTCTTAACTCCTAACTATTTATTAGCTGTTGGGGAAGAGACGGGCTATCTCCGAATCGTCAATAGAACCGTCATTCATGTCTTCCCCGGAAAAAATTTCGTTATCTTTTTGTTTAGATTCTTCGCCCCATACATCTGTTAGCGCATCGCCGAAGCCAGTGCTATCACCATCTTTGAACTCGTCAAAGGAAATATCGCCAAATGCGTCTTCATCTGCACTTGGGGTTTGTGCGGTTTGTTCTTCAGAAGATTGTTCGTCATAATCAGACATATCAGAGATATCTCCCAAACCTTCAGCTTGGATGTCATCCAAGGAGCTGTCTTCGCTACTCGAATTTTCTTCTAACTCTTGTCCACCCCAAGCTTCTTCTACTACCATTCCGTCTTGAGAATCTCCCAAATCCATATCTGGAATATTTTCTACTTGAGAATCGTCCTCAAAAGAAGTAACTCCAGCAAATTCGCCTGAGTTTTCATCTACGGAGAATTCCGACTCCGGGGCTTCTTCCTCTTGGGCTACTGGCTGCACTGGCTGTTCTCCAAGGGTTGTATCCGGATCGAAGTGCAAATCTAGTACTTCAATCAAGGTATCAGCATCTGCATTTAACTTGGAAAACGGCAACATTAATTGCGCCAATTTCGGCTCCAGGGCGTTTGCTACTCCCAGGATGAGGTATGAAGATGGGCGTTTACCACCATCGGGTGTGTAAACCGAGTCCACTTCCATATGTAATTTTATCCAGTCGCGATTCGATGCGTAGAATTGCAACCACTTCTGCTTTAACGAATCCGTGAAACTATAAAAGAAAGCCATGCTATCTCCTCATCCTGAGAAATAAACTAATGATTTATACAATCATTAAGTCTAGTTCCTCTTCGGGATTAGGAACCTGTGGTTTATTCGGATTTAGATAAAAATCTGACAACAATGAGAACAGTTCTCGATCTGGAGAATCCTGTGGAACTACCCCCTCGGGACGGGCCAAAAGCTGATCGGCAATGCTCAAATAATAGTCGCAAACGAAGTTTAAGGAAGGTTCTGTCTCCGCCATTTCAAATAAAGTCTTGCCTTTTACTCGGGAAACACGGATATCCTCAATCAAAGGTAGAACTTCTAAAACTGGCATGGGGACGGATTCAATATATTTTTCAATTAAATCGCGTTTTGAGGTGCGGTTGCCAATCAAACCGGCCAGTCGTAGTGGATGAGTCCGGGCTTTTTCTCTTACAGAAGCGGCAATACGGTTAGCAGCAAATAATGCGTCAAAACCATTGTCAGTAACGATTAAACAATAGTCGGCATAGTTGAGCGGTGCTGCAAAACCACCACAAACAACGTCACCTAGAACGTCGAACAATATTACATCATACTCATCAAAAGCGTTGAGTTCCTTGAGTAGTTTTACGGTTTCTCCAACAACATAACCACCACATCCGGCTCCTGCGGGTGGTCCGCCAGCTTCTACACAATCAACTCCACCATAGCCCTTGTAAATAACGTCTTCGGGCCAAATATCTTCGTAGTGAAAATCCTTTTCTTGCAAGGTATCAATAATTGTCGGAATTAAAAATCCTGTCAAGGTGAAAGTACTATCGTGTTTGGGGTCACAACCAATTTGTAGAACTTTTTTACCGCGCTTGGCTAAGGCAACGGAAATATTACAACTCGTTGTGGATTTACCGATTCCGCCTTTTCCGTAAACTGCTAGTCTCACTGTTGTTTCCTCTTATAGTTTCTTGTCAAATTGACTTCATAACTTTCCTTTACCTAGATAGACAAAGGGTTGCAATGTATAGGTCGTTTTCGCTCGTTAATGTCCAAGTTACACCTAAAACAAAAAAGCTTTTAGATGATAATTGTGTTGATAGCGGATTAAATGTAGTTCATTACTTAATATTTAAAACACTATTGTCTGTAAAAGTCTATCACTCGTTAAATTAACTTAATAATAGTTTTTGTTTATTTATTTATATAAAAATAGTTACAATAAACAAAAATTTTAAATACCACTAATATATGTATGCTCGTGAATAAAATTCATTGACAAGCAGTATAAGCCTTGGAGAATAGACTTTCAAAGGGGGATTGCGAGTATATAAACGCCTGACGGAACTCTTGTTTTCATCGAAGAAGCCGCTAATTAAAGCAGTTAGCATTCACATCTGGAAGAATCCTGGGGGGGGAAATTAGCGCGATCGCCCGCACCAACCGGGATAATACTTAGTTTTATTTTTAATTATTTTAAGTGCGATCGGTAAAACTATCGAGAAGCGCCAATCTCTTTTAAAATCAACATTTTTCCAATTTTTTGCTTGCTGCGTACCTAAGTAAATACTCGGTATCTTCACAGAAAAAATTTAATTTAATTTTCATTTAAAAATCGATCCAGATATGCTTATTGCAACGAATCTGTTCGCACGGGCATTTACTCAATTTTAAAACTTTAAAGTCTTGTGAGATAAAGATTTAAGATAAAGGGAAGTTAAATTTAGTAATGTTAAAAAACATCACATTTACAAAAGTAGACTGATTTTTTGCGAACTTTGCAATTAAATCAATTTCCAACGAATAACCTTTGGCAGAATATAAATCAAAATATAAAAAAAAGCTTAGAATTATAGCTTTTTACTGAAAATGTAATATGTCAGCAAGTCTATCGAACAAAATCAAATTAAGAGCTAAATTTTGAACTATATTTTATTTTGAAAAAAATTCCGTGTAGGAAAATCTCAACAAGCATTTTCATTGTTAGTTTGTGCCATTTCCTGTAAAGATTGCCAACCAGGTTGCCAATTTGAACGATCTTGCAGCAGCTTGGCATTAATCCAGAAGCGAACTTCAGAATCGCAAGAAGCGACCATTTCTGCATATACCCACTTACCTTGATTCTTACGGTTAATCACTTGAAAATGCCGCCAACCATCAATTTTTTGACCAGATGTCCACTTAGAACCCAGTAAATAAGGAAATTTTTGTTTTTTAGCCATTTTCTTGCTGCCCTTTTCTATACGCTATGGTAACTCGGGATGGGGGGAGGGGGAGATGGGGGGGATGGGGGATGGGGGATGGGGGATGGGGGATGGGGGATGGGGAGATGGGGAGATGGGGAGATGGGGAGATGGGGAGATGGGGAGATGGGGAGATGGGGAGACAAGGAGAAATTTTAACGACTAACGACTAACAACTAACAACTAACAACTAAGCACTAACAACTATATTTAGGGAAATACTACTAATTGAGGGGTGAACACCGACCTTGTAAGTTGCACGCTTATTTTTAGAATGTTTTATAGAAAGAATTGTTTATTTTTGATTTTTTTGTGGTAATACACTTATTGCCTTTTATAGAAAGACTATGCAACCTACTAATCCAAACCAATTTACTGAAAAAGCTTGGGAGGCTATAACCTATACTCCCGAGACTGCAAAGCAATATCAACAACAGCAGATTGAAAGCGAACATTTAATGAAGGCTCTGCTGGAGCAAGATGGATTAACTGCACCTACTTTTACTAAGATGGGTGCGAATCCTCTGAAAATTAAAGAACGAACGGAAGAGTTTATTAAAAGTCAACCAAGGGTTACGGGTAGCAGTAGTTCTGTATACTTGGGACGCAGCTTAGATACGCTTTTAGATAGAGCGGATGGATACCGCAAAGAGTTTGGTGACGAGTATATTTCTATCGAACATTTATTGCTTGCTTATGCCAGGGATGACCGTTTTGGTAAGAGTTTATTCCGAGAATTTGGCATAGACGAAAGGAAATTAAAAGAAACTATTAAACAAATTAGGGGGAGTCAAAAAGTGACTGACCAAAATCCAGAAGGTAAATATCAATCTCTGGAAAAATACGGGCGTGACTTAACTCAAGCTGCTAGTGAAGGTAAGCTCGATCCTGTAATTGGGCGCGATGATGAAATTCGTCGCACTATTCAGATTTTGTCGCGACGGACTAAAAATAACCCCGTATTAATCGGCGAACCTGGTGTTGGTAAAACGGCGATCGCTGAAGGTTTGGCGCAGCGAATTCTCGCGGGTGATGTGCCGCAATCGCTTAAAGATCGCAAGTTGATAGCTTTGGATATGGGTGCTTTGATTGCCGGTGCGAAGTTCCGAGGTGAGTTTGAGGAACGTCTTAAGGCTGTATTGAAAGAAGTTACCGAGTCTCAAGGCAATATCGTTTTATTTATTGACGAAATTCATACTGTTGTCGGTGCCGGTGCGACTCAAGGCGCGATGGATGCAGGTAATTTGCTCAAGCCGATGTTGGCGCGGGGTGAGTTGCGCTGTATTGGTGCGACTACTTTAGATGAATATCGTAAATACATTGAAAAGGATGCAGCTTTAGAAAGACGCTTCCAACAGGTTTACGTCGGACAACCCAGCGTAGAAGATACTGTTTCGATTCTGCGGGGTTTGAAGGAACGGTATGAAGTTCACCACGGCGTAAGGATTGCGGATAGTTCTTTGGTGGCGGCTGCTACTTTATCTAACCGCTATATTACTGACCGCTTTTTACCAGATAAGGCGATCGACCTAGTAGATGAAGCGGCAGCACGTTTGAAGATGGAGATTACTTCTAAACCAGAAGATTTAGACGAAATCGACCGCAAAATTCTGCAATTGGAAATGGAAAAGCTATCGCTACAAAAGGAAAGCGATGTAGCTTCTAGAGAACGTTTGGAAAGGTTAGAAAAAGAACTTGCCGATCTAAAAGAAGAACAGCGAGCGCTTAACAGTCAGTGGCAGTCGGAAAAAGACGTAATTACCAAAATCCAAACGGTAAAAGAAGAAATTGACCGAGTTAACGTAGAAATTCAGCAAGCAGAGCGAGATTACGATTTGAATCGGGCTGCTGAGTTGAAATATGGTAAGTTAACCGATTTACATCGTCAATTGGAAACAGCTGAAACAGAACTTTCTCAAGCGCAGCACAGCGGTAAATCTCTGTTGCGGGAAGAAGTCACCGAAGCTGATATTGCTGAAGTAATTTCTAAATGGACGGGTATTCCCATCAGCAAGTTAGTGGAATCCGAAAAAGAGAAATTATTGCATCTTGAAGATGAATTGCACAACCGCGTTGTCGGACAAGATGAAGCAGTAACGGCGATCGCCGATGCCATACAGCGCTCTCGTGCAGGACTTGCTGACCCCAATCGTCCTATAGCTTCGTTTATTTTCCTCGGGCCTACGGGTGTTGGTAAAACCGAATTGGGTAAAGCTTTAGCTTCCTATATGTTTGACACCGAAGAAGCGATCGTGCGGATTGATATGTCCGAATACATGGAAAAACACGCCGTTTCTCGTTTAATTGGTGCCCCTCCGGGATACGTTGGTTACGAAGAAGGCGGACAACTTACCGAAGCTATTCGCCGTCGCCCTTATGC
Source organism: Rivularia sp. (in: cyanobacteria) (assembly GCA_049649675.1). Lineage (GTDB taxonomy): Bacteria > Cyanobacteriota > Cyanobacteriia > Cyanobacteriales > Nostocaceae > Rivularia. The sequence goes on from JBARZF010000279.1 coordinate 6,772, forward strand.
AGTAATTCTCTTTGACGAAATTGAGAAAGCACACCCAGATGTATTCAACATCATGCTGCAAATCCTTGATGACGGAAGAGTTACCGATTCTCAAGGACGATTAGTGGACTTCAAAAACACCATTATCATCATGACGAGTAACATCGGTTCTCAGTTTATCCTTGATGTTGCTGGTGATAATTCTCGTTATGAAGAAATGACTAACCGAGTTATGGAAGCAATGCGGAGTAGTTTCCGTCCGGAATTTCTCAACCGTATTGATGAAATCATCTTCTTCCATGCATTAGAGAAATCCGAATTACGCAAGATTGTCCAGCTACAGGTACAAAGATTGCATCATAGATTAGCAGACCGCAAGATGACTTTGAAACTTGCCGATGCTGCTCTAGACTTTTTAGCAGAAGTTGGATACGACCCAGTATACGGTGCGCGTCCGTTAAAACGTGCGATTCAGCGCGAATTAGAAACTCAAATTGCCAAGTCAATTTTGCGCGGTGAATTTAACGACGGCGATACTATCTTTGTGGATGTAGAAAACGAGCGTCTTGTGTTTAAGCGCGTTCCTTCAGAATTAGTAACTATGTAGTGCCCGTTCAAGTTTAAATAGTTTATTCAAAACCCGGTTTCTAAAAAGAAACTGGGTTTATTTATTTCTTTATGTATTTATTTGTATATTTATTTATCCTGTTTATTGTATCCATTAATTCAAACAAAATAATATAATCAATTGGTTAACTATGACAAACATTTTAATAGTATTTTAGTTAACAAATCTAACAAAACCGTAATTTAATTTTTGTTTATAAATAACTTTTTGAGTAGAGATAATATGTTGTTAATGTTAAAAATAAGCGTAAAGTTATCTAAAACACTAATTATCTTGCTGTATTTTATGCTTTTTATCAACAGATACAGCTAAAATCAAATCTAGTTATCAAAAACGGTAACAGAGATTATCTATTTGATTTGTTAGCTAGATAACTAAATTGACATATTGCCAAATACTAAGCTAAAACTTAAATGGTCTAACCACTCTTGTATAATTTAACAATGAGTATTAATAATACTGAGAAAGTGGTTTTGTTTATTTATGATCGTTGCTAAAAATGTAACAACGATCGTAAATAAGTAGCTTTAAAGCAAAATTATTGATGAAGGTAAATAACTGCCAAACTGGCAACAAGCTATCTTAAAATTTGTTATTCATTTATTTACCAGCTTGACTCAATTTATTTTTAAGAGCGTTTAACGATAATGTATTTAATTCAAGCTGCTATCGGGATAACAAATTAAAGTGTTGAATAACTATTTACAGTTCAACGCTATCGAAGCGAAAAAAACACGGCATTCCGATCTTTTTGTATAAATTAATTGCATCTACATTTGAGTTTTTTTACAGCGATTATTATTAGATATTTTTTGTAGCTAACACAATAATGTTACCCAGCAAGGAAAGATAATTACGCACGCCACTTATTCTCAAGCCACAAGAACTATCTGCTACCTTGTATGGTATAAATTTCAAATTGGGTTATTAGATAAAGTTACAAATCGGACAAGGAAGTGCAAAAATTATTTTATTAAAACACCGTACTAGCATGATTGGTCAGTTACTAGCAGGACGCTACAAAGTACTCCAAATATTAGCTGAAGGAGGCTTTGGACAAACTTATATATGTTCGGACATTCATCTTCCCGGAAAACCTAAATGCGTTCTAAAGCATTTAAAGACTACTAGTACAGAGCGGTCAAATTTAGAAGCAGCGAGAAGGTTATTTCAAAAAGAAGCCGATACACTACAACAGTTGGGAAATCACGACCAAATTCCCAGACTTTTAGCTTATTTTGATGATAATAACCAGTTTTATTTGGTACAAGAATTAATTGAGGGTCATTCTCTGAGCAGAGAATTACCCCAAGGAAGAAAATTAAGTCAAAGTCAGGCGATCGCCATTTTGACCGAAATATTAGCTATTTTGCAGTTTGTCCATAGTCAAGGAGTAATTCACCGCGACATCAAACCCGACAATCTCATCAGACGTGCTTCAGACAATAAGCTAGTCTTAATTGATTTTGGGGCAATCAAGCAATTACGCAGTCAAACAGCAACTAATTCGTCAAAGCAAAATCTCACATTAGTTGTAGGAACTCGCGGCTATATGCCTTCCGAACAAATTAGGCGTTTACCGCGTCCAGGAAGTGATATTTACGCTTTGGGAATGATCGCGATTCAAGCGTTAACGGGTGTATACCCTTACGAACTTCAAGACGATCCGAATACCGGAGAAATACTTTGGGAACACCTTAGAGAAGTAGATCCAGCATTTGCCGAAGTTATAAATAAGATGACGCGCTACCATTTCAAAGAGCGCTATCAAACTGTAGATGAAGTAATACAAGCTTTAAAAGAATTACCAACTCCTGAACCCGATTTAGTAGAAAGCAATACTAATAATGGTTTATACGAACTAACTTTAGAGTGGGTAGAATCCAACGATATTAAAACTTATAAAATTACTAATAACCAATTTAGTAAAATTCCAGGGAAAATTCGTATCGGTCGCGACCCCCAGGATTGCGATATCGTTTTATCAGAACTAACAGTGTCCGCGCTACACGTAGAAATATTTTTCAATCCAGAAAAAGAAAAATTCTATTTGCGAAATCTCCGTCAGAAAAATCCACCTATTCTTGACGGGCAATTACTTTTGGCCGGAGAGATGTCGCTTTCTGTAAACAGCGTACTGCGCTTGGGACAGCAAAATATAAAAGTAAAAGATATTACTTCTACAGAGTATGCAAGCAATCCCATTCCAGCTTAGTATAAGAGTAAAAATTTCGCAGTTGAACCACAACAACCCATCGTTAAAACTGCTCGACTTCCGAAAATCCCTGCCAAACCAGAAGAACCCTCGGAGACGAAACCTTTAAAGGCAACTCCCTCAATCCCAATGCTTAAAAACGTACTACCTATAGGGGTAAAAAGCATAGGTGTAGCGACTGTTTTAGCTAGTGTTGGAGGGTTCGCATTATTTAATACTGTCAATTTTGGTAAAGCCAGCTCGCAACACAATAATTTTCTATCGCAACAACCCCAACTGTGTCGTATTATCGATCCCCCCGAATCAACTAAATTACCAGAAATACGCCATCAACCTTACAGAGAAGACGAAGGATTTAAAACTTTAAATCCAGGAGAAAAAGTTTTATTTCTCAAATCTCAAGGTGATTTTGTCAAAATTAAACTTGAAGATGACACTCAAGGTTGGATTTTTTATGACCAAGTACAGCCTTGTGATTGAGGAGTTAAGAGTTAAGAGTTAAGAGTTATGAGTTATGAATTAGGAGTTATGAGGCACGGAATTCAATATTGGTAGGACTAGTAACTGCTTACTGATAACTGGTAACTGTATGACGCTACCGCGTCACGCTGCGCTAACACTGATAACTGATAACTGAGAATACGTATTTTCCTCAATGCGTGACAGGGAATACTTGAATAAAATAATACATATTATCAGGGGTTTTTGTTCCGGACTGCTTCAGAGGTTGGTCTGAGGTTATTATACAGGAACAATATTTTTTCATGAGCATCTATCAGTTTTATCCGTATAACTACTCCCAACCATTGAATAAGAAGTTATCTGAAACTAAATCTACAGCTTTCAGTATGTAGTTTTTGAGAAATAAGTCACGCGAGTGAGGAGATAGGGTTTTATGTCACTTGAACAGGTTGATGCTTTCTACGAAAATTTGATGGCAAATCAGGAAGTTTACGAACAATATTATAAAAGTTGTTCTGTAAAAGGCGTTTTTGGTGTGTGGAATTGGGATAAGAAAAAGATAGTTAATTTTGCTGCTACTTTAGGCTATGAATTTACAGAGCCGGAGCTAGATGAAGGTTTGTTTGATACCGGAGCGATAGATTCCAATAAAACTTTGAATTTACATTAATGAATTGTATCAAAAATTAAATTTAAATTATCTCGTTTAATTTAAAGGTTTAGACACCTTTTTCAGTGTAATTATTTGTACCGTTTATGTATAAAAATGTGCTTATTTTAACTCACCTTTTAGGTGGGCTTTATTTAAGTAAGCTGTTGCGTATTCAGTTTGTATATGAGAAGCGGGCTGTTCGGCCCGCACTACAATTGCTCAAATTTTTTATCTTATATAATTTAGCTGCATATCATAGCCGTTGTAGCAACTGCCGTCCAGATTTTTAAAGTATGGTTGATTTAGCACAACCTATACAGAATTAGTATTTGAATGAAGAAGCCCGGTTTCTGTAAAAAGAACCGGGCTTTCGATTAATTAAAATTCTCATAACCCAATAACCTATAAAAATTTGGTTAAGACACAAAGCCGCTGATGGATTCTATGTTTTTTTCTGTGTCTTAATAAATAGCTATTAAAATCGTGTCCCTGGTTGTTTCAAAAATTCCTTTTCTTCAGGATTTGAAGGTCGTCCTAAAATTATATTGCGATGGGGAAAGCGCCCAAAACGTTCAATTACCGATCTGTGACGGATTGCGTTTTCAATAGCGCTTGCACTTTCCCTGTCTCCACTCAGTTTCTGATACAGCTTCACAGCTTGACGCTGATGTTCGATATTTTCGCTGTGTACAAAAGGTAAATACACGAACCAACGCTGTACATTTAATAATTGTCTATCGAAGCCCTGAGCTATTGCTTGATGGGCTGTTGAGAGTGCTTCCCAATCGGTTGCGAAAGCTTGGGGAGCTTCGCGAAAGATATTCCGAGGAAATTGGTCTAGTAGCAAAATTAAAGCCAAGCAACGATCGGGTGAATCCTTCCATTCGTCCAACTTCCCCCCTGCTGCTTTTTCGTAATCTGTAAGAAAACGCCCTCGTATTTCTTCATCAAACTCTGGTTCTTTTGCAAACCAAGCTTTTTTGGGCTTACCGTAATCCGGTTCATCCCGGCTACCAAACCAAAAGTCAAGAATTTCATTTGCCTGTGACATCGCTAAAACATTCCCTTACAAAGGACTTGTCGCATTTTACGCATATTTGCGGGCAATTCAAAATTCATTGCTTGTTGAATAAACATTGAGGGAATGGGAATTATGGGAGTAGCCTGTACTGAATAAGTTAACAAAGTACCGCTACCGTAGTCTTGTAAATCTATATCCGCACTGAAATCATGGAAGGTGCCCTTTTCCAACTTAAATTGAACTTTGTGTCCAAAATCTTCTACTACATTTAGATAAATATCTACTTGCGCCGTAAAAAACATAAAAGCTTTTTGTGCCGCCTGATACAGGCGTTTTACTTCACCTTTGTGTATAATCTCACTCTTAGTGATATCGGGAAAGTACTGCACCCAGCGCGGATAATCTGTTATTTGTTGCCAAACTTGCGATCGCACTAGTGGTAAATACATTTTCGCGCTAACACACCCGCCCCAAGCATTGTGGGAGCGTGTTTCTACGAAAATTTCACCTTTTAAAAACGCCGCTTGCTTGTCCTGACTCCAAGCCATATCCGAACCTGTATTGATTAAGTCTGAGAAAAAAGACGCAGACATAATGTTTCGCTCGCTCCTGAATTTTTCACACTACACTTTAAAAACCGTCGCAGAATTTAGAATTCCGCTTTAATCTTATTTAATAATTCTAATTCCGCTCAAATACAAAAGCATTCCGGAACTAGTTGTGACTATAATCTATTATTCCCAAAATTTACCCAAAAATATGTCACTATTATCACTAATATTTTGAATCATCAATGTTACAGCATATTTGAAAGTTATTGGGAGGAGGGAGTGGGGAGTAGGGAGTAGGGAGTAGGGAGTAGGGAGTAGGGAATTTATTATTGATAACTGGTAACTGATAACTGATAACTGATAACTGGTAACTAATAATTGATAACTGATAATTGCTTGAAGGGCTAGAATATCACAAATACTATTGATTAAGAGGGATATATTGTGAGTCAATCTTCTAAGCGGAATCAAAGATTAACCCAGGGCTTTGGGATGTTTCTCGGTATTGCTATAGCTCTATGGGTTCTCAGAGGGTTGGGTATTCTTACTTTTGTTCCCGGAGGTCTTATTTTAATATTATTTTTAGCCGCTATAGCTTTTGGAATTCTTAGCTACGCTCAAAAAACTTGGTTGCGTTTTTAGATAATCGTCTAAAATAAGTACCCGTAGAAAATTAATTTAACATTTCGTCTAGGCAGGGAACAAAGAATAGGGAATAGAAAATGTGCTGATATATTAATGAATAATTTTCCTTTATCAAATTATTCTATATAAGAAGTCTATAAATAGTTCGGAATTTGCAACCATTAAAAATTGTAATTGTAGGTGGTGGGGCTGCGGGTTTTTTTGCGGCGATCGCAGCCGCTAAAACTAACGAAAATGCCTCTGTTGTTTTACTTGAAGCTAGTCGTCAGCTATTAGCAAAAGTTCGTATTTCCGGTGGGGGACGCTGTAATGTCACTCACGCGCTTTTTGACACAAAGGGTTTTATCCAAAATTATCCCAGGGGTTCAAAAGCTTTGCTGGGTGCTTTTTCTCGTTTTCAAGCTCAAGATACTGTCAGATGGTTTGTGAGCGCTGGAGTACAGCTAAAAACAGAAGCTGATGGACGGATGTTTCCGGTTACAGATAATTCGGAAACAATTGTAGATTGTTTGCTCAAAACTGCTTTGGCTTACAAGGTACAAATCCGCACAAGTTCACCTGTAGTTTGGGTAAATCAAGAATTGGAAGAGGATTCACTAGATGAAGACGATAAATCTAGATTCGAGATTTTACTTAAATCCGGGGAAATGCTGCGTTGCGACAAACTATTGCTGGCAACTGGTAGTAACCCCGTAGGTTATAGAATAGCCAAAAAATTCGGTCATCAAATTGAACCAACCGTTCCTTCTTTATTTACCTTCAATATTTTAGATAAGGAATTGCGGGAATTAGCTGGTGTAAGCGTTAACCCCGTACAAATACGTTTATCAGTACCGGGAAAACCCCAATTAGAACAAACTGGGCCGTTACTAATTACTCATTGGGGTTTAAGTGGTCCAGCCGTATTAAAACTTTCGGCTTGGGGTGCGAGAACATTCCACGAATCCCGCTATAAAGGAACCGTCACTATTAATTGGCTGCCAGATTCCAACCAAGATCAACTGCGAAAAGAATTAATGCTGGTGAGACAAGAGTTTGGAAAAAGAGCGATCGCACTCCATCGAGGAATAAAATTACCCCATCGCTTGTGGCAATATCTCATATCCCGCGCCGGTATTGATAAAGAAACTCGTTGGGCTGAATTAACCAAACAAGCTTTTAACAAATTAGTTCAAGAACTAAATCAAGGACAATACAGTATTAGCGGCAAAGGAGTTTTCAAAGACGAATTTGTCACCTGCGGCGGAATTAAGCTCAAAGAAGTTAATTTCAAAACAATGGAAAGCCGTTTGGTAAAAGGATTACACTTTGCTGGAGAAATTCTCGATATCGACGGTGTTACCGGCGGATTTAACTTCCAAAGTGCCTGGACAACCGCTTATTTGGCGGGTTTAGCAATGGGCGGAGAGGAGTGATGGGGAGATGGGGAGAAGGAGACAAGGAGAGGGGGGAGAGGGGGTAGAGGAATAGTAGTGCGAGTATCGAGCAAGCTTTCCGGCTCGCACTACTTTTAATTCCGAACTCCAAATTCCGAATTCCGAACTTGTAATCCAAAATCCAAAATCTAAAATCCAAAATGCTAATATGGCGGATACCCAAAATCATCTTCGTCTGGATAAACGTAAGAATTAGAGACTCCGGCTACTGCCATTGGGCGCGGCGTTTCTGTTTTCACTGGTTCCTTGGCAAAGTCTTTGTACTCTTCAAAAGTCTTGGCAATCAATCCAGATTCCTTTGAGTCCGAAGCAATCAAGTAATTCGTTAATGTGGAAACTGTAGGATGCTTATAGTCTACGGTTGCAGCAATTAAAACGGTATTTGTGGCAATTCCTCTTTCTTCGCATTCAATTATCGGTGAGAAAACGCCGTGAGCGTGAAATAAAGGTCCTTTTGGAGTTGCGGCTTGTCTGCGATATCCTGCATATGCTCTTTCTAATTCGGCAACAAATCCCCCAGTTGCCCTTCCTTGCTGATATTCACAGTAAGATTTACTAAAACTTGCTCCAGCTGCACCATTTAAAGTTAGTTGTAATGGTAATTCATGTAAAAAATTCTTATCTTCCCCTGCTAAAAATATTAGATAGCGAGTAAAAGTTTTAAATTTAAGCTTGTCTGCTAAAAAAGCATCATAATTATCTTTGAGAGTTCCTAACTTTGAACCTGTTTCTCGGTCTTTTACCGATAAAGGACCTCGACGTACTATAACTATATTTGGGGTTGTGCTAATTAAAACCGTTTCAACTCCCGAACTGAAGTGATGTTCCACCTGTTGCCAATTATCATCTGGTACAAAGCCAACAGCACGGGCATTTTCTAGCTTGATCGCTAAACCGTAGGAACTTATTCCTTCAGCGTCATCCATATTATATTTCGGATTTATCATTTGACACCAAGGGACAACAAGAGAAGGTGGTGCATTGAACTTCTCGTCCTCAAAGTCGAATTTTGCAGATGCTTTCATCAGTATATGCGCGGTTGTCGATTGGTACTTTTAAACTGGACTCGGTTGGGTCTAAATTAAGTGCAAGGAGTGGAGTTAAATTTTAGGCAAAAGAGAGGTAAACTAATGTCGCGATTCACCGCAACCGAGAATCAATTAAATTGATTTAATAAACTCAATGATTATTTATTTATCATTCCGGAGGGGCATTACGCATCTATCTGAAGCAGTTTTTAACAAGAACTTCATGTTCAGTGTAGTGCTTGGAGGATAATTTGGTGTTTCATAATTATGAATTAAGTAGCTTTTTAGGTATAAATAGTCTTAAGTGTAAAGCTTTTTTCTTGACTGCGTTTATATCCGCCTGGGAATACAATTCCCAGTCTCAAAGCAGAAGTCCATTTAAATGGACTAGAAATTAATTACTGCTAAACGTAATATTAACAACTAAGTATATTTTTATATTCAGTATTTACACGTTAAGTATTGCTTTAGTAAAAATTTAAGCTAAAACATACAAACCTTCTTCAACGTCAGAATCTGGTAACAAATCTTGACTGTTAATATTTCGAGCTTCACATAAAGCCGCAAAAGATTGTAAGCTATCTAATCTAGCTGAAAGTTCGCTTAAAGTATCTAAATATTCAGCTATAGCAACTTGACGGTTTATCCATGTTTCATCCCACTGGGAATTATGAGACATTTCAAATTCTACATCTACATCAGTTTTCTTTTGGCGAATTTCTTCGGGAGATAACCTGTAATCGCTTGGGGAAATTTCGATGATTCTTTCTACTCGCTCTGGGGTGATATGGTTTTGAAAGCGAGAATTTGTAAAACGGTAAGCGGTTGATAAATAAGAGTTTTCATCGTTGATTAATTCATTACCCCATCTTTGAGCGACTTGTTGAAACTTGGGTACTTCTTGAACAAGTAACTCATATGCTTCCTGATTTTGACCAATTTCGAGGAGAAGATTTGCTTCTGTTGCAGTGGCGATCGCCCAACCTTGAATTGCGATATCAGTACTGAGCATTAATTCAGCATCTAGCTGTGGGCTGATTTGTAAAGCTTGGTTAGCTAAAAACAGACGTACTCTATTAGCAACTTTCAAACATTCTCTTGGTGATTGATTAGGAAACCGTTGACGATCGTTTATTTCGGCATTTAATGCAGCAATTTCTTGGATTATCATTGCTTGCTGAATATGAGAAATAGCTTTAGCAAGACTTTGTTGTTTTTGTCGGTTGTCTTCTACTAATAAATAAAGATAGGAAAGTTGTCCGGAGATAATATCTAAACGATTATCAATACGATTTAAACTTGCTCCGACTTTGTTAAAACCAACTTCTATATTTCTGTCAATACGATATAAGTCAGCTTCAATTCGGTTAAAACCTGCTTCCATAGATTGTTGAATATGACCTAAATTTTTTTGAATTTGATGTAATTTATAGCCCATATAGGCAAAACCAGCAATGCTAACACCAAGGTTTAAAACGCTTGCACCCGCAGCAATTTGAGTTAAACCCATTGCAGAGGATAAAGTTTTTTCAATACCGATTAATTTTTGGTAATTTAATCCATTACCTATAGGATTAACTCCATCTATTAGTTTATGAGTTAATCCGGGTGTTTCGGCTAAATGACGGACAATTTGACCTGCATTTTCTGTACCAGCAGCCCAGCGAATAACGCTTCCATAACGTTGCATTGAGCCATCTAATAAACCTTTGATAATTTCTGGATTATTAACTAAAAGAGTAGTATCAATAAGCATTTTTATTAAACCTATTTAGCGACTATAAACTTCAAACTTTTCGTATGCTTCCATCTGTAATCTAGGGGATATTTCACAATTCACAACTAAATCATATAATTTACGAAAAGCATCATATCTTTCAAGTTGATCAACATTTGACTGAAATCCTTGATCGCTTTGTTTGAGTTCGAGATAAAGTAATTTGATGTCATATTCTGATTTTTCTTCTTCAGCTACTACATATCGATTAAGATTAGATTTTATTTGATGAAAATCAGTTTCAGAACCAAGCCATAAATTTTTTGTAATTTCATAAAGTTTTTTCAATACCGATTAATTTTTGGTAATTTAATCCATTACCTATAGGATTAACTCCATCTATTAGTTTATGAGTTAATCCGGGTGTTTCGGCTAAATGACGGACAATTTGACCGGCATTTTCTGTACCAGCAGCCCAGCGAATAACACTTCCATAACGTTGCATTGAGCCATCTAATAAACCGTTGATAATTTCTGGACTATTAACTAAAAGAGTAGTATCAATAAGCATTTTTATTTATCCTATTTAGCGACTATAAACTTCAAAATTTTCGTATGCTTCCATCTGTAATCTAGGGGATATTTCACAATTCACAACTAAATCAGATAATTTGCGAAAAGCATCAATTCTATCTAGCTGATTAACATTTGGCTGAAATCCTTGATCGCTTTGTTTGAGTTGGAGATAAAGTAATTTGATGTCAAATTCTGATTTTTCTTCTTCAGCTACTACATATCGATTAGCATTAGATTTTATTTTATTAAAATCAGTTTCAGAACCAAGCCATAAATTTTTTGTAAGTTCATATAATTGTTCTCCATCATTAAAATAAATGCGTCTTTGTGCTGCTATTGAGTTAATAACATCTGATTGTTCAGCAGCAATCACCAGAACTAAAAACTGTTTAGTAATTTTAATTAGAGGAGATGGAACATAACTAACAGACTCATACTGTTTTACTTCTGTTCTATGAGTAAATTGTTGCTGTTTTTCCGGTTGTTCTTTTTTGTGGTTAATTTTATAAATCCAATAACCAACTGCTGTAATGATAAAAGC
>JBARZF010000280.1:0-3567 GCA_049649675.1 Rivularia sp. (in: cyanobacteria)
TTAAATCAAACATCTTAACGTACTCATCAAAACTGCGTCCCCACGGAACTACGTTTTCAAGCTTGATCGTAATCAGTTAACAGTGAGCAGTTAACAGTGAGCAGTTATCAGTAATTAGTAACCAGTAATTCATAATTAGTTGTCAACTTTTGGTATTCGTGTATATGAAAATGATTGAATATTTAAGTTAACCTTTTTGAAGACTTAGAAATACACTGCCTATCTAGAGGATTAACAAATATTTATTCATAAAACACAATACAACGAAAACACATTATTAACTTGTAACTGTTCACTGTTAACTGTTAACTGTTCACTGTTAAGTGTTTAATAAGTTGGAACCGAAGAATCGACTTCTTTACTCCAAGCGGTGATACCACCTTTAACGTTGGTGCCTTCAATTCCAGCTTGTTTGAGAATCCCTAAAGCTTTCGCGGAACGTCCACCCATTTTACAATGAGCTATTAGACGAGATCCGTTGAGCATTTCTTTAACTTTATCAACTCCAGGGCCGTTTTCGATTTCCGATAAAGGTACTAAAACGGAACCGGGAATCTGAGCAATTTCGTATTCGTGAGGATTGCGAACATCTAGCAGTACATAGTCTTTCGCACCGCTATCAATTAATTCTTTCAAATCCTTGACAGTCATCTCTGAAATATCCATTTGCTCTTGAGCCTCTTGTGCTTTTGCTTGAGGAATACCGCAGAACTGTTCGTAGTCTATCAGTTTTTCGATGACCGGACGCACGGGATTGGGACGTAATTTTAATTCCCGGAAACTCATATCGAGAGCATTGTATAACATCAAACGCCCGCTCAAAGTCTTACCTTGACCAAGAATAATTTTTACCGTCTCAGTTGCTTGAATCGTGCCGATAATTCCGCACAAAACGCCTAAAACCCCACCTTCAGCACAGGAAGGAACCATTCCCGGCGGTGGTGGCTCTGGGTATAAATCGCGATAGTTTGGGCCACCTTCGTAGTTAAATACCGTGGCTTGTCCTTCAAAACGGAAAATTGAGCCGTAAACGTTGGGTTTATCAAGTAACACGCAAGCATCGTTTACTAAATACCGAGTCGGAAAATTATCGGTACCATCAACCACGACATCATAAGGTTTAAGGATATCGAGGGCATTTTCGCTACTGATGCGAGTTTCATACAAATCAACCTGACAATCTGGGTTAATTTCATGAATGCGGTTTTTTGCTGATTCAATCTTGGGTTTACCCACCCAAGAAGTACCGTGAATCACCTGACGCTGCAAATTAGAATTATCGACAATATCGAAATCAACAATACCGATTCGTCCGATACCAGCCGCAGCTAAATATAATAGTAACGGCGAACCCAGTCCACCAGTACCAATACATAAAACAGCAGCAGCCTTCAAACGCTTTTGTCCCTCCAGCCCAACTTCAGGTAAAATCAGGTGGCGGGAATAGCGTTCGTAATCGTCCTTCGTCAGTTGGATTTCATCCAAGTTGGGATTGAGCATAACAAATTGGGACTTGGAGGAGCAGACTTTTTATCCTACCGAAGAATGGGATTTTTTGTAATTCGTTATTTGTAATTCGTAATTATTAATTGGGGATTGGGAATTGGGGATTGGGCATTGGGGATTGGGCATTGAGAATAGTTAGGAGTTAAGAGTAGTGAGTAGAAAGTAGGTAATTTTAAATTAATTATTCTTCCCCATCTCCCCCTTCGGGTTGCGCCACTTGCTACAACGCGCTTGTTCCCGCGCAACGCAGTGGCTTACCATCTCCCCCTCTACCCCCTCTCCCCCATCACTCTCAACTCTTCCTGCTGAAACACAGAATTATCATCAAGTACCCAACTATTAATATCCCCTGCTCTACCTTTTTGTACGGAAACGATGATATAAGAATATTCTTGCCAAGCACAGTTACGATCGAATTCTGAAGGAGTAGCCCGATAATCGGGATGGGAATGAAAAATACCAATTATATTCAAATTTTTTTCCCTGGAAGCTTTTTGCAGTTGCAACATATCTTGGGGTGCTATGGTATATCTGCGTTTTTTGCTGCGATCGCCATCACTTGAGTGGAAATCACCTGCTGCTTCTGAATTCCAAGCGTTTTGAGTAGGGATAATTTCAACTACTGTTTTGCGATAAGCCTCCGGCTTGACGCTTCGCGTATCGCTCTCTAAGTTACCTAAAATGACACCGCAACATTCTTCGGGATAGGTGCTTTCGGCATGACTAAAGATTATTTGTAAATGTTGTTTGTTAAGTTGAATCATTTTAGTCACAATATTTACAGGCTTTTATCAGTAAATAACCATGAGCGCGATTATTGACCAAATTTAAACATATTTTCACAAATGTTGAACTTAATCGTGGATTTCTTTATTCTCTTCAAAGAGTAAATTTTATCCAAATTAAATGATTTTATTTTGCATAATTTTTCTTTGTAACTAAATGAGAATATATGCGATATCAAAATAAAATATTAATAGAATCTCCTAAAGCTAAATAATTAATTATTAAGATTGAATTTTAAATATTTTTATTATAAATCAAAATTATTATATTATTCGTACCAAATTACTATTCGTTAAAATAGCATACAAACAAGCATTTAATTCATGCTTTTTGCTGTTATTTCAAAAATTTAGATTATACCTATATATTTTTTATACTTAAAAAACCTTCTTGTTGCTAAATTCTATATAAAAAATTATTTAACTACCATCGGTAATCTAAATCAATCAAGAATGCGACTAAAACCAATAATTACAGCAAACTATATACACATTATTAGCAGCTAAAAAATATTCACCTGATATAAAGACTTTATGAAGAAGTAAAAAAAAGTTGTAAAAGTATATAGCCGATGTTACGATTTCTTTAGAAAAATTAGTAATAAATGCTACTCTCTATTCGAGTGATAATACACTGAGTGAGAGAAGTTTGATTATTGCTTTTTGATCGGAAAGCTAAAACTGTGTGATTTCGTTATCTACTATAGCGATGAGATAATTTTTGCAGGGTGTAATGTTTACTAGCCATCAGATAGTAAACGACGGAAAAAATTTTTTGTTGTTGAATTTAACTCTTCATCAGGGAAAAAATTCAAGCTATAAATTCTGTAGGTTTTGAAGTTAATCGAACTTGCAGGTAATTTTTTGGTGGAATATAATCTTCGTTTTTGAACAACAGGGTATTTGATATGGGCTGAGATTGCAAATGTTCATTGATGATAATATTTTTGTTCAAAAAGGAACAAGCTAGGCTTTGTAGATAACCAATTTTATTAATTTAAGTAAACTCTTTTTTCGTAATAGGTAAGTATTACGCTGTTAAAGGTGATTTATAGTTATTTAAGCTATGAATTAAATTTATGCGTTTAAATAGCTATACGAAAGTTGTATTTTATTAAATACAGCAAGATTTTTGCAGCCAATAATTAAGGTTCTTCATTACATAGTATGCTTAAATTTTAAGAAATAAAGCTGAAACTCCTGCTGTCAAACAAAATTATCCGCTCTTTTGATTAAATTTATTTAATCAAATGTTTTTCTCGCTGTTCCCTGCTCC
>JBARZF010000281.1:0-24260 GCA_049649675.1 Rivularia sp. (in: cyanobacteria)
AGGAGATAAAAAAATGAATCCAGATGAATTAATTGCAGCATTTATAAACGTAATTCAAGAGCAGGAATATGTGTTTAATGAAAAAGCAATCCAAGATATTCCATCATTACAAAAGAATCTAACAGCTTTAGATAATCTTTCCTCAGAATCGCTTTCAGAAGTTATCCGTCAATGGTATATCAATCACGAATCTGTCAGAGATGCAGTTTTAGTTACCGAAAGAGAAATTGCTAAAGTCAAAAAAGCGAATCCCGCTACTCAGGAAAATACTATCGAAAACCGCTATCGTATCATCCAAGATGAATTGCCAAAATTACCAGAGAAAAAGCAGCAAAGTAACCAAAATTCATAGATTTTTTGACAATCTTGATGTAGGGTATGTTATGCAATCTGAAACCTCTCTCTAAATCTCTCTCCTACAAGGAGAGAGACTTTTAAATTCCCCATTCCCTCTTAGGGAAGGGGGTTAGGGGGTTAGGTTTCCGAGATTTTGAAGTAAATACACAAGTTTATTAATTACTTACGCTGAAATATCTCTATGATATCCTTGCTAAAATAACTATGAAAATCTATGCGCCGAATATTCATTTATTCGCATTTCAACTTTATAAAGGTGCCAATGTTGATGAAAATTCTTTAACTAAACAAGATATTCAACTTTGGCATAGTGCGAATGATATTGTTAGCAATACTTTAAATCATGATTTACAACTAACTCGGCGCATAGTAGATGTAGAAAACGAGCCAAAAGGTGTACGTGTTGATTTAATTAAACCATCGGAAGTTAAAGATGGAGATTATTCGATAAGTTTTGCAGGTAAATTTATCGATAATAATCAAACTCAAAATAACAAACTTTTAATCGAAGGTTTTGTTTATCCCATACGAATATACGACAGTTACGGCTTGTGGTTAAATTTACGTCGTCCAGAAAAAGAAGCTGATAATAAAACTTTAACAAAGGATGTTGATGTTTCTTTATTAAGTCAATTTAATCCTGATAATTGCTTAAGCTTAATTCCCGATAAATACTTTTTAGGACAAACTTTATTAATCACCGCTTGGATAACTTTAGAAGATAAACAAAATCAAACAAATCCTTACAATATCGCTCATAATTGTTTAGCAGCAATTTTTACCAAAGCCGATACTAAACCAGAATTCAATCGACAAGCAGAATTATTCGGCAGTCCAATTTTTGAATATGGCTTATTCAGTCAATTAGAAAATTATCAACACGTTATTATCTGGCTATTTGATAACCCACAAGCCGATGCAAAACTTAATCAATGCTATCAAGAATTGTTAGATTTATTCTTCTTCCGCAGCAAAGTTGTCAAAGCCTATCAAGATAGCCGGATAATTTACAAACAAATCGCTACTGCTTATGATGAAATAGAACAAACCATCGAAAAAATTAAATCAACTACCGCATCCGATGAAATAACCATCAAAATATTAAATCAATTAACAGAAGAATTAAAAGAATTACCGCAAGAATCTTTAAAATATACCCGTTTGCTAAGAAACCTCAAAGACTATCAAAATACCATTGACATCAACCGCAATAACTATCAAGAAAAACTCCGACAAATCAGTGCTGCAACCCAAGACGATAATTTAACTATTCTCGAAACCTTTTATCAACAAGATTGCAATAGATTCTACCAACAAATTAACGCTGACATCGGATATTTTGAGCAAGGTTCAACCTTATTAGAGCAAGCAACAGCATCAATTCGCGGTATCGTCGAAATCGAACAAACAAAACGCGATCGCTCTCTCAATAATACGGTACAAATACTCGGCATTGGGCTTGGTGGTGGTGCAATTATTTCTGGTGTGGTTGTACAGCATATTGATAAAATCAAACAACCCCTAGACTTAAATTTATCTTTTAATAAACCACTACATCCATTTTACGCTTCTTTATTTATCAGTATTGCAGCAACTTTATGCTTCTGTGCAATAGGTTGGCTAATATCTAAAAGAAAATAGGATTTATTAAATCGGTTAATATTTTAATTTTAAATAGTATATTGATAACAACTATTATGGGTGAAGCTAGTATTTGTGAGTTTGACCGTAGTAACGGTTATATGACAAAAAAACGACGCTGGCTATTTCTATTTACCAAAAAAACTAAATATTCACTACTAGAGATTAAAGACGTACAAGTAGAGTGGGAAAAACATAAAAGTAATGTTTATCGCATCACCCTTACTCTCGCTTCTGGCAAGAAACTACCTTTGAGTACGTACTATGCTAATTACTTAAAATCTGAAAAAAAGATTAAAGCAACGGCAAATGAAATCAGAAATTTTCTCTCTTTACCGAGCAATTAAGACTTTTCCTTTCCTTAAATTCCTACCCTAAGACTGAATTATCCAACTTTTGCCCAAAATTAATTCTTTCTCAAGTTCAGCTTATATTTTTATTAACTTTGATTACAATGAAATATACTTTTGTATTACACCAATGGTGAAATTAAGATGCTGTTATTTCTTAAAAGTTTTGGTCGTTGGGGTAAGCTTAAGCTAAGCGA
The DNA here is from genome assembly GCA_049649675.1 of Rivularia sp. (in: cyanobacteria). Taxonomy (GTDB): domain Bacteria; phylum Cyanobacteriota; class Cyanobacteriia; order Cyanobacteriales; family Nostocaceae; genus Rivularia. Next base: position 2,546 of record JBARZF010000281.1, read on the forward strand.
ATTATGGAACAGCAATAGCGGTGACTGGCACTGGTTAGCAGAAAAGCCGATGCCTATAGCGGGTATGAACCGCAAGTTATGGAGGGGTGCTGTACCTTCGTTAACCTTCTATACTTTGCTGGCTTTATCGGGGATTATCTCAACTTTTGGATTATTAGCAAATAGTGCAGCAACTATAATTGGTGCGATGATTATTGCTCCTTTGATGGGGCCAATAATTGCGATCGCCTACAGTATTGTATCGGGAAACCAGCGTTTGTTAAAGCGTTCGGGTTTTACTTTATTTAAAGGTGTATTGCTGACAGTTGTTATTTCAATCGTTATTGCTAAGTTGGTTGGTATCAGAACTTTTGGTTCCGAAATTATAGGACGTACTAGCCCGACGTTATTAGATTTAGGGGTAGCATTAGCCGCAGGTGGAGCTGGTGGTTTTGCTTTAACTAGACGCAGTATTGCCAATGCTTTACCGGGAGTAGCCATTTCTGTAGCTTTGGTTCCACCGTTGAGTGTGCTGGGAATTGGTATAGGGATGGGTTCAAATTCGGTTGCAGCAGGTTCGGGACTTTTGTTTCTTGCCAACTTAGCTGGTATTATATTTAGTGGTGCGCTGGTATTTTTAACTCAGAATTACGGTTCTTTTGCAAAAGCGCGTCATGGTTTGGTAATATCAATTTTCTCGCTGATTATACTTGGTTTACCATTGGGTTTATCGTTAGAAAGGTTTTTAGTTAAGGAACATACTCGTCGTAGTATTGAGTATTTACTTTTTCGCCAAACTAATACTTTTTCACGTTCGGATATTAGAAGAGTTAAAGTAGAGCAAGATGGAGAAAAGCTGATAGTTGACATGGAAATAGCTGCTCCATTAAATTCGTTTTCACAACAGCAGGTGCAGTTAGTTCAACAAATCTTACAAGATGATTTGAAAAAGCCCCTAACTTTGAAAGTAAAAGTGATTCCTACTCAGGATTATATTGCTAATTAATGGTTAGTTGTTAGTGGTTAGTGGTTAGTTGCTAGTGTTAAAACTTTTCCCTTTCTAATCAATTAACAATTACCAACCTTAATAATATAAATTATGCAGCGAATTGCTATTAACCCAGACCAAATTCAAGATAAACAAATAACGCTCACTTCACAACAACAGCATTATTTATATCGGGTATTACGGTTGCAAAAAGGCGATAAATTTATTGCTATGGATGGAATGGGTAAATGGTGGCTATCTCAACTTGATAATACTAATGCACTAATATTACAGCAATTAACAGTTGAAACAGAATTACCAATAGCAGTTACCTTGATGGTGGCTTTACCCAAGGGAAACGGATTTGATGATATAGTCCGTTGTTGTACTGAATTAGGTGTTACCTGTATTGCTCCAGTAATTAGCGATCGCACTTTATTAAAACCCAGTTCCCAAAAGCTCGAACGTTGGCACAGAATAGCCCGAGAAGCGGCAGAGCAATCAGAAAGAACTAAAGTACCCCAAATACTAGAACCAGTTGCTTTTAATAAGAGCGTTGTATCATTTACTAACTTTGAAAAATACATCTGTGTAGCTCGTGGAGATTCCCCTCATTTACTCCAATGCTTGCAAAATCAAGATAATAAACAAGTCGTAATTGCTACGGGTGCGGAAGGTGGATGGACGGAAAAAGAAGTTGGAATCGCGCTACAAAATGGTTTCAAAATGGCTTCGTTAGGTCGTCGCATCCTTCGCGCAGTTACAGCACCGATTGTCGTTATGTCCTTAATTTCCGCAGTAAGTGAAGTATAAAGGAAATGGGAATGGGAATAGGGCATTGGGCATTGGGCATTGGGCATTGAGAGAATTTTAACCTTTAACCTCAATTCCTAACTTTTTTAATCCAAAATCTAAAATCTAAAATCCAAAATTCGATGATTGACAAAGTTGCATTTGCATTTGAAAAAAAAGATTATCGTACAGCAGCCAATTTATTAAAACAGCTATTAAAAGAGTCTCCAGATAATCCTACGGTACAGCTTTATGTGGGGAAACTGCATGAAGTGTCTGGAAAGCATGAGAAAGCACAAAAAGTTTATCGACAACTGTTGCGCGATAGTAATAATAACAAGATAATTACTCAAGCACGTCTTGGTTTACAGCGATTGGAAGATATAGAGGAAAAACAACGACAAGAGGCAATTGCACAAGCAAAATCAAACCCCGAAAATCAAGAAGCTGCCGTATTAATTTTGCAACCTATCGCATCGGAATTAAAGAAAGAAGCAGCGCAAAAATTGGCTCAAATTTTAGGGGTAGACGCTTATACCGCCAGATTATCGTTACCCAGTCGCGGTTGGCGGTTGTATCGTAGCGGTGCTTTGGGAGAATTAAAATTTTATGGAGAGCAGTTATCTAATTCCGGTATTCCCTGCTTTTGGACGACTTTAGCCGAAGTTAACAAAATAGAAGTTTTTCAGGTTCATTATTTTAAGGAGTTTGCCACCAAAGTTACCGCAGTATGCCAAAATCAAGACAAGCAAATTGGTTCTTTAGAATTTAAATGGTCTGAAGTTACAGCGCAAGTTCAAGGATTGTTGCCAATTTTTGAAGAAGTTGTAGATTTGAACGCACGGGGTAAATTACAACGCAAAACTCAAACTCAAGATTACTTCCACTTCTGTGATTTACACATACCCAGTAGAAACTCTATTCTCAGGGTTTACGATAACGGTTATAAGTTCAATAAGGGAGTCGCAGTATCCCCGCAAACTTCTCAAAACACTATTAGAATCAACTGGAATAATTTACTAAATTTTCTCAAAACTAAGTTACCACAAGTAAAAACTTGCTCTAATTTTACCCCTTTCGCCGAAACAATGCTCGATCAAACCGACGTTTTACACAAAATTGAATCGCACATCCATATATTTCGTAGAGAAGAAACTAGTTGGGATAAAGCTTTTCAATTGTATAGTAGTTTGATTTTTGTGAAAGGGAATGGGCAATAGGTAATAGTAACCCAACAAATCCAAGTGGTTGTTTTACATTGTTGTTTTGGGTTACGAAACGATTATAAGGTTTCGTCTTTTTTCAAATTCCCAAACCTGTCTAACCCAACATACTAAATACTAACTCAGTCTATAATTCCTTGATATTATAACCGAACGGTTTATTTGTAAAATTAATCCAAAATCCGTCTTGGAAAGTTTTGGGGTTCGTAAATCTACACCTCAACGCCACTTCTCTCAACGCGGGGAACCCGCGCTTTCTTAGTGGCTCAACTTTCCGCAAAATCTAAAATCCAAAATCAAATGACTGACGTAATTATTATCGGAAGCGGAATCGGTGGTTTAAGCTGTGCGGGATTATTAGCTAGATATGGTTATAAGGTGACGGTTTGCGAAAGCCATTCTATTCCCGGTGGAGCAGCACATTCTTTCAATTATCAAGGTTATAAATTTGATTCTGGACCTTCACTTTATTCAGGTTTATCTTACAGCCCATCAAATAATCCTTTGCGACAGGTATTAGATGCAGTTGGCGAAGATTGCGAATGGGCAAATTACGATACTTGGGGTTGTTTTCTTCCTGAAGGAGATTTTAACACGGCGGTCGGTGCGGAGCAATTTTGTGAAGTACTTTTACGATTGCGTGGGGAGAAAGCAGTTAAAGAATGGCGGGAGTTGCAGCGAGTTATGACTCCTTATGCAGATGCTGCGATCGCGCTACCTTCTGCTGCTTTACGTTTGGATTTGGGTGCTGTGAAGACTGTGGGTAAATTTGCACCTAGTTTACTAAAACATTTTTTCAACGTTTTTAAGTTAACGGGGCCTTTCAGTTCGATTATGGATGAAGTAGTCACCGATCCCTTTATCCGCAACTGGTTAAATATGTTGTGTTTTCTGCTTTCTGGATTACCAGCAAATGGTACTTCTGCTGCGGAAGTTGCATTTATGTTCGCGGATTGGTATCGTCCTGGAGTGAAGTTGGATTATCCAGTGGGTGGTAGTGCTGCTTTAGTTGATGCTTTGGTGCGGGGATTTGAGAAACATGATGGGAAATTACTTTTAAAAAGTCATGTTGAAGAAATTATTGTGGAAAATAACCGCGCTGTTGGGGTTAAGTTAAGAGGTGGAAAGGAAATTAGAGCAAATACCGTAATCTCAAATGCTTCTGTATGGGATACTTTAAAATTAATTCCTGCTGATTCGGTACCGCAACAGTTTATTGATAAACGCAAAGCAACACCCGAATGTGAAAGTTTTATGCATCTACATTTAGGAATTGATGCTTCTAATATTCGTTCCGATTTGCAATGTCATTATATATTCGTCAAAGATTGGGAATTAGGAATTACTGCTCCGCAAAATTTAGTCTTGATATCAATTCCTTCAGTAATGGATTCTTCTTTAGCACCAACAGGTAAACATTCGATTCACGTTTACACTCCTGGCAGCGAGCCTTACGATTTATGGCAGGGAATGGATTGCAATAGTGAAGAGTATTTACAGCAAAAGCAAAAACGCGCTGAAATTATGTGGGAAGCTCTAGAGAAAGTAATTCCAGATATTCGTTCTCGCTGCGAAGTAACTTTAATTGGTACTCCCCTAACTCACGAACGCTATTTAAGAAGAAATCGTGGATCTTATGGCCCAGCAATTCGTGCGGGTTCCGGTTTATTCCCAGGTTCAAATACTCCTTTAAAAGGGTTAATGTGTTGCGGTGATTCGACTTTCCCCGGTATTGGTTTACCAGCAGTTGCCGCTTCCGGAATGATTGCAGCTAACACTTTGGCACCTGTTGAAAAGCATTTGGAAATGTTGGGAGAAGTTGTTTGAGGAGGGGGGAGAGAATTATTCTTAAGGAAACCCAGCCTACGGCGATAAGCGATCGCCCTAGTCATCAAAATCGCGGGCACGTTGAACGAGTTCGGTCAGTAACGCTTCGCGATCGCTAATTGCACGGGCAACGATTTGGGCAGGTGCAGCGCCTGAAGTATGCTTATTCCCCCACACCATCAGATCGACCAGTACCGGAATCAGTTCTAGACCGCATTCAGTAGGAACATACTTACGACTACGACCATCACGGGGGTCTCGTCGTCGCTCCAGCACACCAGCTTCGATCAAGCGTTCAAGCCGGTCAGTGAGTGTGTTAGTCGCGATGCCTTCGGTAACGGCGATTTCTGAGAATGTACGGCGCTGCACCAACAGCACATCGCGAAGCACTACCAGTGTCCATCGGTCCCCTAATAAATCTAAAGCGCAGGCAATAGGGCAATTCGAGCGCGGTATGTCTTTGCCAGATGACATGAATCGAGGTTCACCTACGGTTAAATAGATCGTCTCAAAATTATACCTTGCATTTCTCCAGTTAAAAAGTTACTCTTGTTTTGCAAGCTATTTAGCTTGTGTTTTGCAAGTTACTGAGTAAGTCAGTCCTGGCTAAGGAAGGAGTCATCTATATGAATCTAAAAGGAAAGCGCATTCTCATCACGGGCGGTGGTTCAGGGATTGGGTTAGCTATGGCGCGATAGCTCGCCGCTGAAGGTGCCCACGTAGCGATCGCGGACCGCAATCAGACCACGCTAGCCGAGCAGGCATACTGGCAAAGACCGACAGCGCCTGCGCGAAATGCCGTTCAACAAATCCGTTGATTTCGTATTGAGGTTTGCTACTACTACTATGCGTCTACTCCTCATCGTGACATCCTGCCTTGCTAGCTGAACTGTCATGTTGTGAAACAAAACGTGCGGGACTTTCCCGCCTCACTCCCCCGAAAAGGAACGAACCATGGACGAAACCAGATATCCCAAGGGTAGCACCGCGCTACTCTGCATCGACCCCTACAACGACTTCCTTGCAGAGGGGGGCAAGATGTGGTCCGCCCTCAGCGAGGTAGCCAAATCGGTTGACCTTCATGCCAACTTGACCCAGGTCCGTGCGGCCGCGCGCGAGGCGGGCCTGCCAATCTTCATTCTGCCCCATCACCGGCACAAGTCCACGGACTTCGAGGGATGGACGCACCTGACACCCTCACAGAGTATGGCGCACGAATACCAGTTGTTCGCAGTCGACAGCTGGGGCGGCGAGTGGTACCCGGGCTTTGGTCCCGAAGCAGGCGATATCGTCGTCAAGGAACACTGGGGTGCGTCCAGCTTCGCCAATACCGACCTTGATGTGGAGCTGCGCCAGCACGGTATCACCCATGTCATCTTCATCGGCCTGATTGCCAATACCTGTATCGAAACGTCAGCGCGCTATGCGGCCGAACTGGGCTACCATGTGACGCTGGTACGCGATGCAACGGCGGCCATGTCGGCAGAAGCCATGCACGCCGCCCACGAAATCAACGGCCCGACCTATGCGCACGCCATTCTCACCACGGCAGAGGTTGTTTCGAGACTGGTTAGTGAGGAAGCCGCATGATCTCGGGACACGCAGCAACGACACTGGTTGCCAAACGCGCCGCACCAGAAATGCCCTGGTGGCTTCTTCTTGTCAGTGCCTTTTTGATCGACATCGCGATGTTCACTTTCGTCGCGCTCGGCATCGAGACAATGGCTCCTACGGGTGCCGACGGACCGACCATGGCGAACGTAATAGTCGACATGACATTTAGTCACGACCTGATTCCCCAGATTGGCTGGACATTGCTTGCCGGTGCGATCGCGTTCGCGGTGATGCGTCGTCGTGTGCTCGCGCTTACCGCCATGGCATTGTCGTTGGGGCATTGGCTGTGTGACCTAGTTACGGGCTACGAGCATCATGTCTTTGGCCCTGAAAGCTATTCCCTTGGGACCGACTGGTATCGCCTGAACCTGCCGGCGGCGCTGTCGTTCGAGGCCGCTCTTGGTGTATTCTGCGTCTTTATCTTCACACGCGGGAGATCATTCTCGCCCGGCGCACTGGCGGGACTCTACGTCCTGTTCGGTGTTTTCCCCTTCGCTTTCCTCGCCATCTGACACCAGGTCCAATAGTCGTTCGGCGTAGGTCATCCGCCCGAGAAAACGAAGGCACTCCAAAAATCCCTTGCATATCACAAGCAATCGTGTGTATTATCGCTTGCGATCCGCAAGCGATTGCTCAACCAACAAAAACAGGAGCCATTTCATGCTTACAGTCGGAGAAGCCACCGCAAAAGCCATTATTAACGCACCTATAGAGTCTGTAAATTTAGGTGAATGGATGTTTACGATTAGTTCAGAAGAATATGCTGCCTGCGCCACGGGACACCAAAGTGCAGCGCAAGGGAAATTAGTTTCCGGAAAAAGGTTCTCGGTAAACTTAGAAGTCGTGGGCGGTATGTTCATGGTTCAGCACTACATTGAGACAGTTGCGGAAAGAGATCATGTAGTAGGATTTTCACCCAATAGTGTGTTTTGGCTAAATGATACAGACTACGTATTTTCACAAATTACTTGGGAGCTAAAGGTGGCAAAACTTGATGAGAAGCGCTGTAAGCTTACTTGCAGCGTTCTCTCGGAAAGTGAGAACGAACCGTTCGTAACCAAACTACACGAGGCAATGAAAGATGTGCCTGCAGAGAACACTCCCCTTCAGCAACACATCGACGAAGAAACTCCATTGTTTGGGAAAGACATCGAACGCAAGGCATTAGCCAGCACTTGGGTTTGAAATAGAGTCTTTTTCAGGGTCTCGATCGCGCTCGGAGTACCTGAAGTGCGAAGTCTTACGTACCCACAGATGCACGGGCATTCACGTATCTATGGGCATCGCATCGACAGAGGTATTGGCAAAACTTACCAATACCTTTGCAAAAAACGCGCCGTGCCGGGCAAGGTTTTTAACCTTGGCAGTGCCGATAATCTTGATGAGATATTGGCCGCAGATGGGCAGAAAAATTAAAGGCCCTACCTTGCATTTCTCAAGTTAAAAAGTTACTGTTATTTTGCAAGCTAAATAGCTTGTATTTTGCAAGTTACTGAGTAAGTCAGTCCTGGCTAAGGAAGGAGTCATTTATATGGATCTAAGCGGAAAGCGCATTCTCATCACGGGAGGCGGTTCAGGAATTGGGTTAGCTATGGCGCGATCGCTCGCATCTGAAGGCGCTCATGTTGTTATCACTGGCCGCGATCAAAATAAGCTAGCGGCGGCGGCATCCCAACATGCCAATATTTCGTCCCAGGTCTGCGATGTGGCTGACGAGGCGGCTATTGTTGCACTGCGCGACGCTATGGATGCGGCGGGCGGCACGGATATGTTGGTCAACAATGCCGGGATTATGCACTGGTTTGATGTCACCCAGGGTTTCCCGCTGGAGAAACAGCTGCAAGAAATCGACATCGATGTATCAGGTCCAGTGCGCCTGGTTCACCATTTTTTGCCGGGGATGCTGAAACGCGAGTCGGTAATTGTCAACGTCAGCTCAGGCTTAGCCTATGTTCCCTACGCCCCAGCACCGGTATACAGCGCTAGCAAAGCCTTTTTGCACTCGTACACCCAAAGCCTGCGGGCACAGTTGACAGCAACCTCAGTTCGAGTCGTTGAACTGCTGCCGCCAGTTGTCGATACTGAACTGGCTGGTGGTTTAGATCCGTCATTCCCTCGTATGCCGCCTGAAAAGTTAGTCGCAGCGCTTATAAAAGGGCTGAAAAACAATGATGACGAAATCACTCCTGGTCAATCGGCACAACTAAAGCTGATGAGTCGCTTAGCACCAGGATTACTGTTTCAGCAAATGAACAAGAACACTTAACGCTAACGCTCCCATTATTTAGGACAGCGAAAGATGAAATATTCAGTCATCCAGCAAGTCAAGACAATTGCAGTGATTGCGACCGGGATGTTCGCAGGCGGTGGGCTAAATGAATAACTGGATGATCTTGGGTGGTCAGAGCACCATAGGATTAGTTGTATACGCATTGATATTTTTCTGGTACGTGCAACCGAGTCTCTCAAAGCTACCCTTTGAAAAGGCCGTTTTGCCGATGCTGTTGCTGCACGTTTTTCGGTTTGCGGGCTTTACGTTGCTTGTGGTTGACCAAGTAGATCCGTCCATATCACAGGAGGCACTGTATGCGATCGCATACGGCGATTTACTGGCTGCCATCAGCGCTTTAATTGCGGCTCTAGCCCTGCGGGGACGGTCAGGTTTGGCGGTGCCGTTGATTTGGCTCTTCACCTTCATCGGATTTGTAGACATCATGAATGTCGCGCGTATCGCCATCAATCTTGATCTGTTCAATAAATATATCGGCGTGATGTGGTTTGTGGCGATTTGGTTTTTTCCGAGCCTGCTCATCACACAGATTTACATTGTGTATCGTCTCATAAATAAAGGAAACGAAGACCTTAAAAAGATTGAAAACGACTTATGAACACCACAACAAAATCCCGACCTGCGATCATTAATGTCATAGCAGTTCTGATGTTGCTGACAATAACTCGGGTGCAGGCTATCTCTTTTATCTCAAGCCTTGAAATGTTTGGCGGCATCAGCCCTGATGCTTGGTTTGCCCCGTGGGTTAGCGATGGCATTTTGGGTGTACTGCTACCGATTATGGTTTATTTCACACTGCGCGGATCTGGCATCAAACTCTGGGGACTCTTAGTCCTCTACAATGCTGTGGGAGCCTTTGATTATTCCAATGGTCTAGCAACACAATGGACAGCTCCGCTACCACCGGAGATAGCCAGTTCAGCTTTAGTCTATGGAGCGCTTAGCGTCACTATCTCTTTACAGCTTCTTGCGCTTTTACTCTTATTTCGGAGCGACGTAATAGATCGTTTCAAAGGAGATCAACTATGACAATCGAAGCATGGAGCATATTTTTGTACGGTTTGCTGGTCTTTTTAGGCATTTTCATTCAAGCAACTTATACAGGTATAACTGAGGGACTGGCATTTGGCTTTAGCAACCGCGATCGGCAACCATCCAATAAAGGGCAGATGGGCGATCGCATTGATAACACACTTAATAATCTCAAAGAAGGAGCGGTCATGTATGTTCCTCTGGCTTTTCTAGCAGTCCATTATGAGATTTCCAACCCGTGGACTTATTACGCGGCATGGGCAACTATTATTTCGCGCTTGTGTTATGTGCCAATTTACATCATCGGTATTCAAAAAGTCCGTACATTTGTATGGGCACTAAGCTTTCTCGCCGTTCCCGTACTTGCCTACGGTATTTACTTAGGTATGGGGAATTGAACATTATGAAGTTTACCTTTGAAGCCTAGATAAAGATGAAAAATATATTCGCAATTATTGCCATTATTGCCATCGCTGCTTTTGCTGGCAATATGATTAATATCGGCATGAGCTATGCAAACTATTGGCAATCTCTTGAGCCGATTGCATTCATGGAAGATTTCAAGGTGAAATTTCCGCTTCTTTTACCCCCCACAGCAGCTACCCTTTTACCTGCTTTAATTGCAACGCTGTTGTCTGTTATTTTTAATTGGAAAAACCGTGTAACCCGACCATTTTGGCTGGTGGCTTTATTTGGATTGTTGATTACCATAGCAATTACGCTTATTTACCATTTGCCAACCAATTTTGCCTTCATGAATCTGGAGTATAGTGCAGCAGAGGCAACCAGTAAATTGCTCCCCTTGGGTGTTATTGCATTGGGTACGAGTGGTGGTGGCTATTACGGCCGCAGTATTTGCAATTTTAGGCTTCAAAAAATCATGAAATGAATAGATTTACCAAAAACTTGGGTTTAAAGCCCCGTCCTTATAGGACGGCTTTTTCTTTTATTGTATTTCTGATAGATTATTATCACACAATACCAGTGATAAGATGTTAGTCTACGAAAGTAAGCTTGAAGGAACCCAGGAGCAGTATCGACGAATCGATGAAAGTATTCGTACTGCTTTGTTTGTTCGTAATGCTTGCATTCGTTTATGGATGGATGGAGGAGCTTTAAGCCGCAATGACTTATACAAGCATTGCAAGGCATTATCTGACAATCCACAATTCCCTTGGGCTAAACTCTTAAACTCTCAAGCCCGACAAGCTAGTGCTGAAAGAGCCTGGGCTGCTATTGCTCGGTTTTTTGACAATTGTAAAAATCAAGAGAAGGGAAAAAAAGGCTTTCCAAAGTTTAAGAAAAACCGAATTAATCACGGTTCTGTTGAATACAAGCAAACTGGTTATAAACTCTGTGAAGATAGGAAATATATTAACTTTACTGATGGGTTCTGTGCAGGGTTATTCAAACTCTGGGGAACTCGCGATTTGCACTACTATCAGCTTAGCCAAATTAAACGGGTTAGAATTGTACGGCGTGCAGATGGTTATTATGCTCAATTTCTAATTGATTATGAGCGAGTAGAAAAACGTTCTCCTTCCTATAAAACAGTTGGAATCGACGTTGGTTTAAGCTTTTTTCTGACGGATAGTGAGGGGAACCAAATCCAGAATCCGCGTCACTTACGTAAAAGCGAAAAATCTCTTAAACGTTTACACCGTCGTTTTTCTAAAACTCAAAAAGGCTCTAACAATAGAGCTAAATTTAAAAACAAATTGGCGAGAGCGCATTTAAAGGTAAGTAGGCAGCGTAAAGACTTTGCGGTAAAAACGGCAAGGTACGTAGTCCAGTCTAACGACTTGGTAGCATATGAGGACTTGAAAGTGCGTAACATGAGGAGGAATCACTCTCTTGCAAAGTCAATTAGCGATGCAGCTTGGAGTCAATTTAGAGAGTGGGTTGAGTATTTCGGCAAGGTATTTGGTGTTGTCACAGTTGCCGTTCCTCCCCATAATACTAGTCAAAAATGCTCTAATTGTGCAGAGATAGTCAGAAAATCTCTTAGCACTAGAACACATAACTGTCCCCATTGTGGTCATATCCAAGATCGGGATTGGAATGCTGCGCGTAACATACTTGAGATCGGACTCCGTACCGTGGGGCACACGGGAACGTTAATCGCCTCGGGAGAGACAGACCAATACTTGGGTGAGGCAACTCCTCCAAGCAAGTCAACTCGTGGAAAGAGGAAGTCTAAGAAGTGATTCTTGGAATCCCCGTGCGTTCACGCCGGGGAGGATGTCAAATTCAAAGGTTGTTACCAATGAAAAAAGTCGTCGTTTGCGGAGCCAGTGGCATCGTGGGAAGCCAGTTGGTTCAGCGGCTACATAAAAAATCTTGTCCACTGGTGCTGGTGGGAAGAACCCCGCAACCGCTTAAACAAAAATTTCCATTTGCAGCAGATTGCTATTCCTGGAAGGAATTTTCTGCATCCCCATCTGAAGAATTGGGGGTCATCATCAACATTTCAGGTGCCGGAGTGAGTGACCAATCGTGGTCGGATGCCTATAAGCAAGTCATGACCGATAGCCGCCTGAATACCACCAAAATTTGCGTAGAAGTCTGTAAACAGAACCCAGATATCCGTTTGATTAACGCTTCAGCGGTCAGTGCCTACGGATTTTATGACGATGACCACGAGGCATTTTCAGAAACTGACACCCATCGCAGGACAGGGACTTGTTTTTTGCAGGAACTGATTGACCAATGGGAACAGGCAACACAACCAGCCATTGAAGCTGGCAATCAGGTTGCACTGCTGCGAATCGGTTTCGTACTCGATCGTAACGGAGGTGGGTTGGCAGCAATGGCAACTCCGTTTAGTTATTTCCTGGGTGGGAAATCCGGAACGGGGAATCAAATAATGTCATGGGTCAGTTTGCGCGATTTAGTGGCTGCCATTGAGTTCATTTTTGACCATCCGGAGCTAAACGGACCGATCAACATTGTTTCGCCGGGAGCATGTAGCAATCGAGTTTTTGCCCAAAGCCTGGGTAAAGCGTTGAGCAGACCTAGTTTTGTATCTGCACCCGCTTTCTTGATCGAGGCAATGATGGGGCAAATGGGGCAAGAGCTTGTTCTGACGGGGCAGCGAGTCTCACCGACCAAACTGTGGAATGCAGGCTTTATATTCCAAGATCAAGACATAGAACAATACCTGAGAGAAATTTACCGCCGTTAGGAATTGGTGAGCTTTTTACCATTTGGTAATCAAGTAACTGGAGCCTGTATGTTGAAATTTGCTTGGCTCGAATTAAAAATAATCTGGCTGCCAATTTTCGCGGTGGATAGAATAGTAAACCACCTTTATTTTGTAGAAATTAGCATCTTTTTCGTATTTTAAACCAGCTTTCTCCATCACCCTTCGAGAAGCGATATGTTTGGGAGATGCGATCGCCACAATTTTATGTAACTTAACAAACTCAAAACCGTACTGCAAGCAAGCTTTAGTGGCTTCGGTGGCAATACCTTGATTCCAGTAACTTTGGTCAAAACGGTAAATAACTTCGATATCGGGGGTGTTAGGTAAACAATTAAGTCCGCAATGCCCAATTAATTTTCTACTAGCTTTATGGATAACAGCCCATACACCAAAACCGTATTTATCCCAATGCTCAATGAAATATTCGATGATTTCCCGAGTAACTTGTTTTTCCTTACCTTTTGGGATTGGGCCTCTAGGTGAATACTTCATTACCTCTGGATTGCTCAAAATTACAGATAATCTATCCAAATCATCCAAAGTATAAGGTCTGAGTCGCAGTCTTGCAGTTTCAATTTCTGCCATAATTTACTCAAATTATCCTTTTATCCAGTTAAAAGTTTCACGTAAATTAAACCTTGTCCGGCATTTTGGGAAGAGGGTTGTGAGGTTGTGGGGGGGAGGGGGAGATGGGGAGATGGGGAGATGGGGAGACAAGGAGACAAGGAGACAAAGGGAAAGATAATTAATTATTAACTTACTACTCACTACTCTTTACTCCTAATTCCTAACTCCATGAGCTATCCTCAATCCCCAATTCCCAATGCCCTATCCCCAATTAGCAATTAGCAATCCCCAATCTAAAATCTAAAATCTAAAATCTAAAATCGTTTTAGCTCCAATAAGTTAAAGGTTCTTGCTGGTTGCGATATCCGACAAACATGGACATGGAAACTCTGGGGCCACCGTGGGAAGCTCGTACAGCATGAATTTTTGTAGAGTCAAATAAGATTAGTTCTCCTATTTGGGGTTTAATTACTGCTGTTGCTGCTGGTAAAATTCGGCGATCGATGATTCCTTCATATTTGTATTCTTTGTCGTGAATTTCTGGTTGTTTGCTGCTTGAAGGTTTGACATTCCAGATTTCTAATTCTCCGCCAAATTTAGGGGTACGCAAGTAAATATTAGCGCTTAATTGAGTTACTAAGTTGGAGAAAGGATAGCTCGGATAAACGGGAGCGTCGAATACGTCTCTGGCGAGAATGTCTTGATGGGGTGGGAGTTCAAAATCATCTTCAAATACTCTACCAATGCCCGCTAACATAGTGCGATTGTGGATGTTTTCGATGCAGGCACCTGCTAACCACATATCTCCTAAATCTAATCTTAATTTGTCGATGGGTGAAAGAAAAGGAGAACAAACACACCGGATGTTTCTATTACAAGCTGGAGCTTGTCGGTAATAACGTTCGAGCATTTTTACGTTACCGTTGGTTTCAAAGAAGGTAATTCCAGTTCTTTGTACTCCCACATCTGGCGCTCGATGATATCTTTCTAAGCTGTCTTGCTCGATTAAGTCTTCACTAATTTTCTTGGCTTGCTCGTGGTGATAGTAGCTGGGAATTCGTAAAGCAAGTATTTTTCCTGCTAATAAATCCAGAAAATCTGTAATTACCAAAGTTTGAGAAATTTTTACCAAGGTTTTTTGTTGCTGTTGAGTTGATTGCATACAATTGTTCCTTTGTAATTTGTTAGTTGTTAGTGGTTAGTTGCTATTCGTGCGGTAAATCTCTGACTTTGTTAATTAAACATCCTGTAGATATACAAGGTGAGTCACAACTATTACGCAATATTTGCAAAATTAATTTACTGTAATTGCTGTATGTCTAATTATGAAAAGCTTTTGGGCTAATCAATGAATTTGGTAGAAGCAGTAATATAACGTAGATTTGGGAATAAATTTATTCTGAGTAAGATAAAAAAAGCCTGATAACTGAAGGTAATTATTCTCTTGCTGGCACAAGGTTATCGATTATAAAAACCGATGCTTGACGCACAGAGCAAAGAAATGAAGAGACAAAGATAATAACTTCTAACTACTTATCCCCAATCCAAAATCGTCAAACTAATTTGACTTTCATCGTCATACTGTTGTCGTTGTTGGAATTTGCATCTGTCAAATCCCCGAAATCGAATTTAAACAGGCTGGTATTCCCACTACCCACTTCGACAATGCTATTGGAATCATTACTGTTAGCAGCACCGAAGGATAATAATGCTTCTGCTTCACCGTTTTCAAAGTCTTGAATATTCCCGTCTTGGATTACATAGGGAGCGAGAAGACTTTCCGAAGGTAAATCCACATCAAACTCGTCTCTAGGGGAATTATCTGTGAGTTGAAAATCTACTACACTTTCGGCGATGGCTGTTTTGATATAATCCTCTCCATCTTCTGGTGTCAGACTTTCACCCGTTACTTTATCTACAACTGTTCCTTTTTCATCTTTGATTGCATAGAATCCAACGGTGTTATCGAAAGACGATTTTTCGATAACGGTAATTTTGGCTTTGCCGTCGTCACCTTGTAAATCTGATAATCCATCGCTAAGAAGATTGTCTTTACTTAAAGGGTTATTTTCGGAAACTTTTAAGAAGACGTTTTCCTGAAGTTCGTCAATTTCAGTATTTGACTTGATGATGTCGGCATAAGTCGTCTCTTTTATCTCCTTTATTTCCTTCCCGGTAAATATTCCACCATCTTTTCTGTTATTTTCAAACCAAAATCTGTCGGCATCTCGCAACCGCTCAAATTGCTCTCCGACTATAGCTTTGGTTGTTTCCCCGGCTCCGGAAGGTGCTACAGCATCTTCGGCAAATAATCCTATCAACAAATCAACGTCTTCTACAGTGCCGTACAAATCTTTCAAAGTTTTAGCTAATTCCTTATCGGAAGTTAACTCATCAAAACTCTTTACCCTTTGCAAACCGAAATCATCTCGTACCTGATTGTAATCGGCTAAACCACGCTCTCTTCCCCGTTGAATATTTGCCGAATACAAATCAAATCCGACACCAGCAGGGGGAAATAAAGCGTTGCGTAAATCGAAGACTATATTAGTATCGACATCTTCATCTAGAGTTACAGTGCTACCCCTTAAAATCCCATCAACATCTTTACCCTCAGTAATATTTGGCGCACCGAATGTAGTTAACAACGGTAAAGTTGTCGCATTCCCCTCACTATCAATAGTCTCTATTTTATTACCCGTTTGAGAGTGTCCAAAACGGAAACCAGCAGCGTTAAATTCATCGGATATTTGGGGAGTTTCCTTAGCATCGTAACCCTTATATTTACCTACTTTGTTTCCTATCTGCTGCGGCAACCATTCATAGGTTACAACCTGCTGATATTGAGCAATATTAATCTGCCGCGCTCTTTCAAATATCTGTTTATCATCCCATTTAGGATGAAACCCAGATAAATCCTCAGCAATACGATTGTGATTCCTCAACCATAAAGTATGCTGTGCAGCCAAAGCATCTTGCTCGCTAACTCTTTCGTCTCCAGCTAAGAATCCTACACCTTGAAAAAATCCCCCTCTCATTACCTGCTCGGTATCCGCTGGCATTAAATCATCGCTGGTTGATTCAGTCTCTTCAGAAAAAACTTTTAGCCTACCTTGATTAAAACTACGAAGAGATTTAGCTAATTCCTCATCGGAGCCGTAAACAACAGATAAATCCAGCCAGTGGGTTAAATCGTTAGGTACTTCTCCAGGTTCAGATTTACCATCTTTAACAACTCCAGTTCCCGATTCAAAAGCATTTCTGGGAAACTCAAACTCTAATCCCCCATCTTTCTGCCTATTAATAGTCGGAGTCGGGGGAATATTCGGTGTAAAGTTGGCATCATTTTGAGGAATATCGATATTGAAACTAGTTTCAGATAACCTTGCCAAATTCAAATCGTGGTTAATTAACTGCCCGAAAGCCCAATTTATCGCAGTTAAACCATTGGGGCTAGGATCGGTTTCACCCTTATCTAATTTAGACGTTGCATTACTTATTACCCTGGCACTAGGGCGATCCAAAGGATTCAGTAATACAAAGGGCGCATCAGAATTATTACTTAGATTATCCTGATTTTGAACAACCTCCAAACCCGCAAAAGTTAAACTTTCTTTTTCTTCCTGACTAAAAATCGGAATTGGTTGACGACTTACAGGATTACCATCAACACCAATTAAAGGATTACCCTCAGCATCGCTTGCAACCCCCGCAGGAGAAGCAACTCCATCCTCATACTCGAAAGTGCCAAGACGAATAAAAGCTGTACCATTAGCACCCAATTCAGGCTTCTCTAAATTATTACCGGAACCATTAATCTCGCGAATCGAATCTAGCCTTTTGCCTTTATAGGGATTTTTGCCAAGAATTGACATATTACCACAGTTTGTAACTTTATATACAAATTGTAATCAACTTTTTCGTCAATTAATGTATCTGCGAATACTTGAAAATCAAATTATCATGGATATGGGTAGTATTAAAATCGCTTATTGTTCCCCAACTTGATAAAATTTTCATAAAGGCTAATATCGATCAAACCCAAATATTACAGGAGTTGCAAGTGATATGATGTTTACTCCGGCAATAGTTAATTTTAAGGAGTTATAACAATCTCAAACCTTTGCAATAGCGCTCTTACAGCTATAATCATATTTTATGGCTCGTGTATTTCATTTCACACTACTGTCAAATTTAAACTTCCCGTAAATTTATTTCAAAACCGATTAAAAAAATCAAGTTTTAGAAAAGATGTCTTCCTCCCAATTGCAGATATAGTCAAGCAATATCGCTGCAAACATCAATCAAAAAGACGGCTTTTTTTTACTCAAAAATTAATATAATGCATTTACTATGAGCATCTCCAAACCTCTAAAAAAATCTTATAAGCAAAACCGCGATCGCAAAACCGATTGGCGATTATTTTTGCGTTTAGTACCCTACGCTCGCAGCTATAAAAAGCTTTTAGCGTTTTCAATGTTATTGTTAGTACCAGTAGCGATATCAAATGCCATACAGCCTTTAATAGTTGGGCAGGTAATTTCCCTTGTTCGTAAAGATCCCGACACTTACAAGTTTCTGATCGGTAATCCCCAACAAGGATTATTGATTCTGCAAATACTCTTACTTGTTACAGTTCTAATTAAGCTTTTATTAACTGGCTTTCAAGGATATTTAGTTCAAAAAGTCGGACAAAAAATTACTGCCGATATTCGTAAAGATTTATTTCATCACGTCACCTCCTTAGCAGTACGTTTCTTTGATAAAACTCCCGTAGGTAAATTAATTACCCGATTGACATCCGACGTAGAAGTTTTAGGAGATGTATTTGCAACTGGTGCAGTAGGTATATTTGCGGATATTTTTTCCACCTTGGTAATTATCGGCTTTATGTTTTACACTCAATGGCAGCTAGCATTAATGCTGCTGTTATTGCTTTTCCCCGTATCCGCCTTAATTACCTTCTTTCAACAGCAGTTTCGTAAAGCCAATTATAAAGCTAGAGAAGAGCTTTCCATACTCAACTCACAGCTACAGGAAAATATTACCGGAATCAACGTAGTACAGCTATTCCGTAGAGAAAAATTCAACGCTCAACTATTCGAGAAAAGCAATAACCGCTACGTCAAAGAAGTAGATAGGACAATTTTCCACGATTCCGCAGTTTCAGCCACTTTAGAATGGATTGCTCTAGTAGCCATCGCCGCAGTATTATTGGTTGCAGGCTGGTTAATTTTAGGAGAAAGTTTAACAGTTGGGATATTAGCGAGTTTCATCCTTTACGCTCAACGATTATTCGATCCCTTACGACAATTCGCCGAAAAATTTACGATCATTCAAGCAGGTTTTACCGCCATCGAACGAGTCTCTGATATTTTAGATGAGCCTATAGAAATACGCGATAAAGTAAATCCCACATATTCGCTGAAAAATAACTTTGAATTCGGGTATATCGACGAAATTGTCGAAAACTTAGAAACCAACGATAAAATAGATCCTTCAAAACTGGGAGAAATCCGTTTTGAACAAGTTTGGTTTGCTTATAAAGATGATGATTACGTCATCAAGAATTTGGATTTTACCATAAATCCCGGAGAAAAAATCGCTTTGGTTGGCCCCACGGGAGCCGGAAAAAGTACGATAATTCGTTTATTATGTCGTCTTTACGAACCCAGCAAAGGAAGAATTTTAGTAGACGGTATAGATATTAAAGAAATATCTCAAGCCGAATTAAGAAGGTATTTAGCCGTAATTTTGCAAGAAGGATTTTTATTTGCTGGTGATGTCAAAAGCAACATTACATTAGGTGACAACTACACCTTTGAAGAAATTCAACAAGCAGCGCGCGCGACAAATGTCGAAGAATTTATCGAAAGATTACCACAAGGTTACAACTCCCAACTTCGGGAAAGAGGAACAAATATTTCCAGCGGTGAAAAACAGCTTTTAGCATTCGCACGTGCCGCAATTCGTAACCCACAAATATTAGTTTTAGACGAAGCAACAGCTAGCTTAGATGTAGCCACAGAAGCCTTAATTCAAAAAGCTTTAAACCAACTTTTAGCTCAACGCACAGCAATTATAATCGCTCACCGTTTATCTACAATTCGCAACGTCAACCGCATTTTCGTACTCAAACGCGGTGAATTAATCGAACAAGGTACCCACGAAGAATTAATTGAACAAGGTGGATTATACGCAACATTACACAACTTACAAATGTTGAATCAGTAATTTGTTAGTTGATAGTTAATAGTTGATAGTTGATAGTTGATAGTTGATAGTTGATAGTTGATAGTTGCTAGTTGATAGTTGTTTATTGTTCGAGGGAATTAAATAAAGAGATTTTTAAGTTAATATATTTACGAAGCTGCTGCATAATTTTATTTTGTATCTTTACTAAATTGGTATTTTCGTTTCTAGGAATATTCCAATAAAGAATTGCAACAGCTTCTTGAATAGATGCCTCTAATTGTAATAAATCAGAAGTATTTAATTTTAAAGTATTTGAGTTATTAGAATTGTCATTATCATCTACTATATATAAATCAGATTGAGAAAAATACTTCCCATTTGGCATTGTCGCATCATACAAAATAGTATTTTGCAATTTCACAGCAGAAATTACTGCTTGGTACAAATTCCCACGACTTAAATCGGCGTTTGTAAAATCTGTTCGTATCAGCTTGGCTTTTACCAAAGACGCACTTCTCAAATTTGCGTCTACTAATTTAGCTCCCGTCAAATTAACACCAGATAGTTTCGCACCACTCAAACAAGCACCAGTCAAATCGGTTTCGCTTAAATTGGCATTAATAAGTGTCGCACCTCTCAAATTCGCACCTCTCAAATTCGCACCTTGGAGATTTGCTTCCCTCAAATTTGCTTCCCCCAAGTCAGCTTTACTTAAATTAACCCCCGCAAATCTAACTTTACAAAGAAAGGGCGTTAAATAAATCGGCTTTAACTAAATCAACGTCATTGAGTATCGCTGCTTCCAGATTAATATGGCAAAGTCTGGCACCTACTAAAGATAAAGAAGCTAACTCACATAAACTAAAGTCTCTTAATCCATCTGCGTAGCTTTGCAATAATTCATTAGCTTTCATTTGATAAGAAAACTCTAAATATGAGACAAGTAAAAACAAATATTAAGAAAATATTAAATTATAAGTTAGATGAAAGTCTACAAAAATGCACATATTGTCACAAAAATTGAGCGATAAAATATAGTTCTTAAACTTTTGTAAACAAACAACTATCCATAGGTAGTTAACTATAAAAGAATATTAGTAAATAAACAAAAACCTGGCTCCCTTAGAAAGCCAGGAATTTAGATTCGATTAATTTTGTAATGTATCTACTTTTTGCCTCTTCTTTCAAGGAAAAAACAGAATTACGTATTATTTTTTAATGGGAGCCTTAACTTTACTAGCCATATCTAAAAATGAATTCATATTCGCACCAGGGCGACGGCGCATTCCATCATTTTTAGGTATCAGATATTTAGGTGCAAAAAGAGTTTCCTTATTATCTTCAGGTTTATCTGTGGTTACAGCTTTCTTAGCAGCTTTCTTCTGAGCTTCTTTCTTCTCTACAGGAACAGCTTTAGCTTCTACACCTTTAGCCGTTTGCACCATATCGATATCAACTTCTTCAACTTTGTCGGATGCAACTTCTTTTACTTTATTACCATTATCCTTTACCTTGACTGTATCTTCTGACTTAAGCTTAGTGTCTGCTGGTTTTTTGCCATTATTAGATGCTTCAACCGGCTTAGAATCAGCTTTTGGCATTGGCTCATCGGGTTCATCTTTTAATTCTAAAAAGAAGTTACCGTTGTTTTTGCTTCCACCGAAAAGTCCAGAAATAAATTTCATAATTTCCTCAGATTAATGTTTTGATAAAACGAAACGTGATTATTTCTTTTGTCTTTTATACCCGAATTTTGACACAATTAATTATTATGTATTTTACTAAATCACGATCAAAAATACTTAGTTATCTTATGCCACCTACTTTCTGCCTTATTTTAGTCCCTTCAGATAGTCTAAGTAATATTAAGACGATTAATTTAACTACTGACAAACGCTAAATGTCTTATACTTCAAGCGATTGAAGCCAATTTACACTTGTATTAATTATTAAATTTTCTTGTAACTTAGAGCAAGACTGTGAAAGATGATTTAACAAAAGTT
>JBARZF010000282.1:0-3836 GCA_049649675.1 Rivularia sp. (in: cyanobacteria)
GAATTAAGCGACATTCCAATGGGGATAAAAGGAAGCATCGATAGCGCTAGAGATGTGGGGATAGAAATCATTACAATCGCTGTGGCTCGGAAGTTTTCTAGGAAAACCAGAATTACCAACCCCGCAAGCACAACGCTAATCAGTAATTCCCCGGTGGTACTATCCTTGATTAAATTAACCAAATAAGAATTATCATAAGCAACCTCAAACTCCAAACCCGGATACTGCGCCTGTATTTTAGTTAATTCAGCGCGTACCCGTTCGATAACTTGCGGAGAACTAGAATCTGGTTTTTGAATAACATTAACTGCTAATGCGGCTTCACCGTTGTAGCGATAACCACTGCGGCGTTCTTCATAAGTATCTTTAACCGTGGCAACATCTCTGACATAAACCACCTGTCCAGAATTTTCCAACACCGGATAATCCATCACCGCACGAGCATTCAGCGCTCGTTCGTCGGTGCGTACTAAAATTTCGCGATCGCCCCTGGTTAATACCCCCGCACCTTGACTGACGTTATTCGCGTCGATAGCATCCCGCACCTGTAATATAGATAAACCATAAGCAGCCAATTTTTGCCGGTCAACAATTATCTGTAACTGTCTTCGATAACCGCCAAAAATTGACACGGCTTGTACATCCCGTACCTGAGTTAATCTATCAACTAAAGTATTGTCAGCAAACTCCCGTAATCGTACCGGGTCCCAACCTTCCCCCCGTAAAGCTAAAGTTAGCACCGGACGGTTGAGCGGGTCGATAGGTAAAACCCAGTAGGAACGGGTATTAATTCCATCAAGCGTCAAATCTCCCTCCGCAGCAGTCATTACACTTTGTACTTCCTGCACAGAGTTCTCGATATCTCCACCCCATTCAAACTGTACGGAAACTAAAGACATATCCTGTTGCGAACTCGAACGGATAAACCGTACCCCATCTAAAACGGTTAAGCGCTGTTCGATGGGCTTACTGATATAGGTTTCAACTTCCGCAGGTGAGGAGCCGGGTGTCATTGTCACAATTGCTACCAAAGGACTTTGAACGTAAGGCATCATCCGCACCGGGAGCAGGAACAGGGTAAGGGAAGCGAGGACTATGATACCGATGTATAAAGCGGCGAGTACTACCGGATTTTTGATTGACCAACGGGTGAGGAAGTATTTCATTGAGGAGAGGGAAGTTTTTTAACGCAAAGGTACGCAGAGGTAAGCGCGGAGGTACACGGAGGGTTTTGGTTAAAGTCTCTATTTATTTAACGTCAAATGTGTAATTCGCTTGACCTTGAAGTTTGGGGTCTTTTACTTGCGTGACGACGTTCCATTTACCCTTCATTCCAAAGTTGGTTTTGATTTTATATCTTCCCGGTTGCGCGTCTGGTTCTACTTTTGCCATTGAGGTCATATCTTCTTCACCTTCCATCGGCATGGAAACTTTTACGTCTAGGGTTTCTACGGCTACGGGTTTCTGTGTTTGAGGATCGAGTACTTCTACAACTATTTGGTTGTCGCCCATTTTCACAGCTTCTTGTGGGTTGGGGCTAACTAGATTGATTTTGGCGTTTTCTGTTTGTTGGGATGTGGTGGTTGATGGTGTTTCTGTTTTTGTTTCTGGAGTGGAGCAAGCGATTGTGAATAAGCTGAGGGTTAATAGTAGAGGGAGTAGTTTAATCATTGTTTTGTTTTTTAGATGATGAAAGATTTAATAAACCGCACAGAGCGCTGAGGGAAGAGAGGGGGAAGATGAGGAGACAAGGGGATGGGGAGAAAGGGAGATGGGGAGAAAAATTTATAATCCATTTGTAGTGGGAGCCGAACAACTCCCTAGCTGCTTTAAACGTTATTCCAATGCCCAATGCCCAATGCCCCATGCCCAATGCTCCAATTACTCAACATTAAAATCAAAGTCCGCTTTCCCTTGATGTTTGGGGTCTTTTACTTTAACTACGACATCCCATTTCCCTTTCATGCCAAAGTGGGTTTTGACTTTGAAACGTCCGGGTTGGGAGTCGGGTTGAATATCTACCATTGATGTCATTGGAGCCATATTTTTCATGGGCATGGTGACTTTTACGTCTAGGTTTTCTACAGGTAAAGGTTTATTGGTTTTTTTATCAAAAATTTCTAATATTAATTCTGCGCTGCCTTTTTTAACTGAGTTTTTATTTTTAGGACTTATTAACTGTACTTGGGCGTTTCCTTGGGCTGTATTATTCCCAAGGGCTACAGATTCTCCGGCTTCGTCAACCACGGATACTTTTTGATTTTCCATTAGTCTGGAGTGTCCGGAGGTAATTACCATGTCACCAGGTTGTAAACCGTTGGTAATTTCAATTTGTTCGCCGCTAACTAAGCCGGTGGTAACTATTTTACGTTTCGCGGTTTCTTCATCAACTACCCAAACTGCTGTTTTATCTTTAAATTGAGTTAATGCAGATTGCGGTACTGATAAAGCGTTGGTTTGACGCTCGGTAATGATTTGCATTTCCAGAAATTGACCGGATAACAACTGATTTCCGGGATTGTTAACAACGGCTTCGATGGTAACGGTGCGGGTGTTGCTGTTGGTTTGGGGAAATATGCTGGTAACTTGACCTGTAATTTCTTTAACGTTGCTACCGGGAACTTTTGCAACGATGGGAGTTCCGACTTTGATTTTCGCTGCATCTCGTTGGGAAACGTTAGCACGCAGACGTATACGTTCGTAGTCCCCGATTTTGAGAATTCCCATGCTGGGCTGCACTACTACACCGGGATCTACCATCCTTTCTTGAACTATACCGGCGATCGGTGAGCTTATTTTTGTATATCCTTTCATAATCGAAGCGGTAGCGCTTTTTGCTCTGGCTTGCTTCACGTCGCTACGAGCGCTGCGAGCTTGGGCTTCTAAGCGTTTTAATTTGACCTGTGCTGTTTTTAACGCAGCTTGAGCGGTTTTAGCTTTGGTATTTTCAATATCGTATTGGTCTTGAGAAATCGCTCCTTCTTTAACTAATAATGCATAGCGATCGCGTTTCTTTTCTTGATATTCGAGTTCAGCTTTTAATCGTGCAATCTCTTGTCGTTGCTCGTTTACTTCGATTTGCGATGCTTCTAATTCAGTTTCCATCGAATCGGCTTGGGCGGCGGCCTCGGCTACTTGAGTTAATTTTTCAGCAGCATCGAGTGTCGCTAATGGTTGTCCGGAAGTAACTTTGTCTCCAGGATACACTGAGTAATTAGTAAGCTGTCCGGCTATCCGGGGATACACGGTAACTTCTTGGTAAGGATGAATTGAACCAGTATACTGAACGCTAGCCGAAAGTAAACTTGGTTTGACTACTTTCACAGTTACGGGAGTTGGATTAAACGAGCCGTTGACCTGCATCATATCGTCGTGGGACATATTCGACATATCATGTCCTTCCATCCCAGCCATTGACGAAGCAGGTTTTAACTGATTGGTAACTGCTAAGATACCTCCGGAAAGCAAGACGAAAATGCCAATACCTAAAAGTGTTTTCCCCGGACGTAGCGAGGATTCCACGGGTTTTTTATCCTGCTTGCGGGAACGTTTAAGTAGAAATCCACCGACAATCGTTAACAAACCAATTAGAAAAATTCCTCCACCCAGCAAAGTTGTGTGAGTTAGTAAATTGTTATCGGGTGCGCCACCATGATTCATTCCCTCGTGACTTTCCGACGGTTTCATTTGGGACAGAATTACAGGTGTTGCTGTGAAAGGCATGGTTAAGGAGCAATTGCGGTTTCGATTATGGGGCTACATTTGTTAATCGTGCCAGGTAATTATGAAATTAGGATGAAATTTGTTTTAGGGCGATCGCGGAAATGATTACGTAG
>JBARZF010000283.1:0-3428 GCA_049649675.1 Rivularia sp. (in: cyanobacteria)
ATTGTATGGATATAAATAGAACCATAGTTTATACAGAAAAACTACCCATTCACAATCTCAGTTAGTGCTTCATTAATTACATCATCGCTAACACCACGCCGCTTCAAACTCGCAACTAAAGCATTAACTGTATTGTTTTCCAATCGTTCCAAATCGACACGAAGCCCTTCTCCAATGTAAGCACGCATTAATGGTTGATAACCAGAAAATCCCAGTATTGGCGCAATTCGCTTTAAGTCTTCCACTACATCTTCTGGCATCCGAATTGTTACCGCTGTCATAGGACGGTTTTTGTCTAAGCGTTTTTTTAATGTTTCAATTTTCATAGTCGTCAAGCATAAGCAAGCGTATTTACATTGTTAATACATTATGCCTAACTATACAAGTTTTAAATTTTGCGATCGTGGTCATTGAGAATCATGGATAAAAAACTTTTAGCGCAATATCTATAAGCATATTTTTATGATTTTCAATTTCCTGTTCTGTCCAAGCTTGCTTTAATCCTATATTTCTTGTTAACTCAACAGATGATTGTTGAAAAAGTGTTTTTTTTGCCTCAAAAGGGTCATTGCTCGCTATACTATTTTGCGCTGGATCTAAAATAGTTAGATTCCCCAAGGTATTTATCAAAGGTTGCAAATTTTCATCCTTACTATCTGCTTTTTGTGGATATATATGTTCAATTGAAGTTCCTGCAAAGTCATAAATTCTGCTTTTGTCTCTACACGATGGAATTCCCTTAGCCCCAGATTGATACCATTGATAATAATATTCTATAGTCATTAAAAAATATTTAAGAGGCTTGTTACTTCCTCCAGATAGCTTATATTCTAAAATTTGTAGAGAATTTTTGAATACTAAATCTGATGCTTTATCGTTAATTAATTTCTGTAACTTTTGCCTTAAACTCGATATATCATATGAGCTTGGGTTTTCACGAATAGCAAGGGATTCTTCCTGATAAATCTTTTTTAATGATGTAGCGTGCTGATTACATATTATTTTATATCTAAAAAAAACTTTTTCTACCATCTGTACAATTTCGGAAAATTTTTTATGGTCAAGCTGTGAAGCAGCTAAAAATAAAGGTATAGATAAGGTATGATCGAGTTCTTTCAAAAGAATACTTAAACGAGTTATATCCCAGTTCGTTATTGGTTGTTTTGCTTGATGCAACCATTGTCCGTCTAATAATTTTCTACATTTAAAAATATCCTCACGTATATTATTGACTGTTTGATATACTTTTTTTGAGTCAGAATCTGTAAACTTTTCTGTTTTGTGCTTTTTATATTCTGGTAAAAAACCATCAAGTAGTACATCAAAGAGTTCATCTTGTTTCGCTCTTTTACCCTTATAGGACTCATAAATCCAGTTCAAATAATTTGCTGTATTTGATGGAGAATCAGCAAGTATATCATCCCAAAAGCGTTCACAACTATCTTGAGAATCTCCAAAACCTTCTAAAATCTCTAAAGTATTTGCTTTCAATAAATCACCGACTGTTAAATTGGTTCCTCTGTCATTGATCACTTGAAATAATCTAAATGCATCTTCTTTACTATCAGTTACCATATATAGAATCGTAAAGTCATTATCTATAATATTTTGTATTATTTCAATATCATCCATCTTTTCTTCTAATTTGGATGAACTAATTATATTTCTAACTGCTTTTAAAAGCATTTCATATGCTTTACTGATTTTGTAGTGAGAATCTCTTTCAGGAGATGGGTTCTTCTCGCGAATAAGTTCTTTGTAGAAAGGATGATCTACTCTTGATAGTTTCATTACTTCTATAGAATTTACCTTTCGCTGAACTTCTTGCTTAAATTCTACAAATCTTTCAGATAATACTTTGATACGCGCCTCTAATATAAATTCATTGTCTGTGTCTCCTAATTTTTTAGTTTCTTCAAGTAATTCTTTATATATCTTTATTAAACAACACATTAATAGCGTAAATGTTGAAATCCTTTGCTGTCCATCAATAATTTCGTATTCATTTTGATTCACAGCTCCTGTAACAGCGTATCTTACACAAAGAACGCCTCCGAAAAAATGATTCACTGATGTATGGGACTTTCTTCTATCAAAGCAATTTTTTAAATCTTTAATAAAATCTTCCACAGATTCAGCTTCCCATGCATAAGCTCTCTGATACTTGGGGATAAAGAACATCGGTCTATACTCGAAAATCTTCCCTACGGAAGTGTATGCAGGTTCCATCTTCATATGAATTACACTTAAATCAAAAGTTTTTAGTAGTTTACACTAATAGTCAGTCAATATAAACTGATACTAATCAGTGTTAGTAAAATATGATAAAGCAAGTTTAAAAATAAGAACTTGGAGAGAAAGCTTGTAGCTATTCATTTTTATTAATCCTGTCCTAACTTACGCTTTCCCCGTGTTTTAATATTTTCTAATAAGTTAGGTAAAGACTCATCATCGTATTCTGTATATTCCCCATTCTTCAACTGCTCTGCTCCAACTGAAATATCACGTTTCAAACTCTCCAATTTCAACTGTCGCAATTCTTCCTCTGTACGCTCAAGCTTATCTATCATCTCTTGAAACGCACTGGCATCTTGAACCACAACTTCCGCTCTACCATTAACAGTCAGCACTAAAGGTGATTTAGTCGCCTTAATCCGCTCTATGAATTGCTTAACATTCCGCTTAAAATCCGTCAGAGAGTGAATATTATCCAAATTAATCATAATTCTACCCAATTAAAAACTCAATTAAATATCTAAAAAAAACCTTATTTAATCTTACACCATAACTTTCTCTCCCCACCTCTTACCTCCGCATCCTCTGCGTTTCCCTTTGCGCTCCTCTGCGTTAAAAATTATTTCCCCCTCTGCCCCCTCCAAAAAGTCCCCAAACTACCGTAAAATAAACACTTATACAGCATCTACCTAACAGTGTTCCCCATGCTCTGCGACTACCTCGTACAAATCCTGACCGCTCGCGTATACGATGTTGCTCAAGAATCACCTTTAGAAATCGCTCCATTACTCTCCAAACGCTTAAATAACAATCTTTTGCTCAAACGCGAAGATATGCAATCGGTGTTCTCTTTTAAACTGCGTGGTGCTTACAACAAAATGGCTAACCTCACACCGGAGATGCTGCAAAAAGGTGTAATTGCGGCTTCTGCGGGAAACCATGCTCAAGGTGTGGCTTTAGCTGCTTCTAAGTTAGGTACTCAAGCAATTATTGTGATGCCGAAAACTACTCCTCAACTGAAAATTGATGCTGTTATCGCACGGGGTGCTGAGGTGGTTTTACACGGCGATAATTACGATGATGCTTGTGCCTATGCCAAAGAGTTAGGAAAGGAAAAGGACTTAACATTTATTCATCCTTTTGATGACCCGGATGTGATAGCGGGACAAGGTACGATTGGCATGGAAATTTTA
>JBARZF010000284.1:0-3103 GCA_049649675.1 Rivularia sp. (in: cyanobacteria)
AGCAAATGCATCAAATTCCATGTTCTGGCTGTCAATATTTTACTGACAATTACCGTTTAAAATGCACCGTAAATCCTTCTATGGCTAACACAGAAGAAGCAATAGAATGTATGGATTATCAACCTAAAACAAATCCGATGTTCTATTAGATTTTTTGATAGTTGATGAACCGTACCCTTTGGGTAAAAATTGTTCATTGATGATACAAATTATCAAATTTATTTTCTTTGCATAGAATATTCTTTCCAAGCATATCTGTAGTGGGAGCATCTTGCTCCCTATTAATCCTTATTAACCTCTTTATTAATATGAATGCAAATAATGAATAATTTAAGCTCCCTATTAATATGAATGCAAATTGCTAAATGAATAATTGAAGCTTTCTATTAATTTATATAGCAAACTACTAATTAATAACTTAATGAATCAAAGCGATTTAATTGCCAAACTTTCTTTAACAGAACACGTAGAAGGTGGCTATTTTTGCGATATCGGTCAGATACAGCAATAAAAACAGATAGAGAAGGAAGCAACCCCTCGCAACTTACTTCTATATATTATATGCTTACAGACGATAGACCAATTGGTTATTTTCACAAAAATAAATCGGATATCGTGCATTATTTTGATGCTGGTTCTTCCTTAACATATTTAGTTGTTCATCCTGAAGGCAAATTAAAACGAGTTAAACTTGGATTTAATATTATTAAAGGCGATCGCCCTCAGCTTTTAGTACCGGGAGGTTTTTGGAAAGCAACGGTGCTTGAAGAAGGAGAATTTGCTTTACTTGGGGAAGCAGTTGCACCAGATTTTGATTCCCGTGACATGGAAATTGGCAAACCGGATAATTTTCGTTCATCAT
Organism: Rivularia sp. (in: cyanobacteria); assembly: GCA_049649675.1. Lineage (GTDB taxonomy): Bacteria > Cyanobacteriota > Cyanobacteriia > Cyanobacteriales > Nostocaceae > Rivularia. The sequence continues at coordinate 863 of JBARZF010000284.1, forward strand.
TCCCTAATTTGTGGGATGACTTAAAATCATATGTAAAAGAAAAATCTGCTTAGTGCTAACAACATGAAAAAATATTCTCAAGCCTTTGATTCTCGAATTCCAAAACTCTTTGCTTTATCAATAGGAATATTTTTTCTATTTTCTTGTACAAGTTATGCTCAACCAACAAAAAGTTCTTGCGCTACTCAATTTTCAGAAAGCCGATGCGTTGACAATTTAAACGAAATTTTACCCGAATTAAAAAAAGCCAAAGTCGTATATCTTGGTGAAATTCACGACAGCTCCCAAGATCATCAAAATCAATTAAAAATTATTCAAGAATTATATAAAAATAATCCAAAAATTGCCATTGGAATGGAGATGTTTCAACGCCCCTTTCAAGAAGTTATCAATCAATATATTGCAGGGAAAATTACAGAAGCAGAGCTAGTTGAAAAAACCGAATATAAAAATCGTTGGGGTTTTGACTGGGAACTTTATGCTCCTATTTTACGCTTTGCAAAAGAGAAACAGATACCTGTTTTAGCTTTAAATACTCCCAGTGAAATTAGCCGTAAAGTTTCCAAAGAAGGCATAGAAAAACTCACCAATGCCGAGAAGCAATTGATTCCACCGATTACTGAAATTCGCTTAGATAACATAGCATACCGTCAAATGGTGTTGAAAGCATTTGAACAACATCAAAGTGCGGGGCATGGAAACAGCAACAGTGCAAATCGTTTTTTTCTAGCTCAAGTGTTGTGGGATGAAACAATGGCAGATGGTATCGCCAAATTTATCAAAGCTAACCCTGACTATCAAATGGTTGTTTTAGCAGGGCAAGGTCATATTGTATACGGTTATGGTATTCCCAATCGAGTACAAAGACGAATTCAAGATAACAAACAAGATAATAATAGTAATAATAAACTTACTCAGCGTTCGGTTTTATTAAGCGTTCCCGATATTACACCCGTAGAGAAACAGAAAGCGATCGCCGACTTTATCTTGAAATAAGCAAATTTTCAGCCAAATCATAATTTGTTGAATCTATTGTGTAGTAGTAATACGTCATTTACGTATTACTAAAAGGACTACAAAAACACAATGGATACAAAACTAAAGCTTTCCAAGCGTCAGCAAGCAGCCTTAAATAAAGCATTATGGAAAATTGACTCGTCAAATACTGGTAAAAACCGCCTTTTCAAATTACGTATGAAATGGTTTTTGCTGCGTGCATTTGCAATTTATAAGCGCCGCCAGGATTTATCATCTGTGATGCTGGATAAATATCAGAAAGATTTACAGCAACGTTTGCAAGCTTATTTTGAGTTGCAGCCTCAAAAAAATATTGAAATTCCTTATTATCTGTTTAGCTTTTGGGATGAAGTATTTACATCGATTGATAACATCGAAAAGCACTCAGACATTAAAACCAAGACAGTTTCCAAAAATAGTAACAATTCACAAGCAACAAGCATAAAATTAAAGCTTTCTGGCTACCAGAAATGTTGGGTAGCGTTGCTTAAAAGTGGTATAGATATAACTAACCAAAGTTCTCAAATTACTCAATTGAAGAAAACTTTAGGTTGTATCAGCATAATTCCCATCAAAATTGGTAACGAGCATATACAAGTTAGAGGTACTTGCATCCACTATCACGATTTATATCATCTTGAAGTAGCCCAATTAGAACGTATCCGAATGGGGAAATACATGGTAAGCGGAGTGCATGGGCTTGAAGTATCAGTTTTTCATAATTCACTCAAGCCACAAGAATATGATGGTTTCCTAGATGAAGCGCGAATTGCTATTCACGAAGTATTAACTCGAACTACAGCTTTTAGCATTATTAAAGCACTTTGCTGGATGACGTTATTAATGCTTCAAGGAATTAATCCTTTTGCAGTTGTAATTCGTCACATTAAAAGCATGAAGAAGAAGCAGAGAGAATTTTGTACAAGTTATATAAATTCCAATCCGGTTAAATGTTCTGCTTGAAAATTCCATCACGTCAACGACAGTAATTTTAACCAGAATGAAATATTTATCTATATTGAAAAACCCGGCTTTTTCAAAAACCGGGCTTCTGCTCGCGAATGATGTAAGAATGCTATATCAATCAACTTCAACTGGCAGGAGTCCCCCGTCCTACCCCTATGGAGGCGGCGGGAGAAATGCCAGACCGAGCTTAGTTGACAACGCATAGCTTGGTACTCCTTTTTAATAGTTTGATATTTTTAGGATTGAACTGACCAATAC
>JBARZF010000285.1:0-18882 GCA_049649675.1 Rivularia sp. (in: cyanobacteria)
CACCTACTTCTGTTGAAACAGTTATAGATTTTCGGGTTATCCCTAAATCTACCTAACTCATACCCCTCTAGTTTCTAGAGGCTCCTAGTTAGAACGAGCCGCACGTAAACTCCTCATCATTCCAGCAACGTAACATTTGTTCGGTAACTGGTTGCCAGGATAGCTCAAATTTGGCATTAAAATCTCCATTTACTGTAATTTCCACACCCTGGGAATGTTTCTGTTCCTCCAAGCATACCGCGCAAGCTTCTGCCAAGGCAGCCCCAAAGGAAGGAGTAATAGCCGGTAAACCCTTGGCTAAATCAGTAATTACGAGTTTTCGAGGCTCATTCAAAATTAAATCAGGTTTACTAAATTTTAGTTCAATTGTACTTTGTTATGTTGATTATTTAGTGAACTCTCATAGCTTCTTACTGAGATTTCTTGCTTTAGTAAGATGTAGGATTAACGCATAATTTTTCTTGCAGAATATAGCAATTGTAGAGTTTGCAATAAAATTAATTTAATAGACATACTTTTATTACAGCAGCCTTAGAAACACTAATTCCGAGCCCAGATGGAAGAACCAAGATGCTCGATGCAAAGGATGTAGCCTGCGTTAGTTGGAACTAGTCCTAAAATGATTTGCGAGCATTATGCAGGAGCAAGTAAGGAATTGTTCGTGCCCTAATTTTAGGTTATTCAAAGACAGTTAAAAAAGAAATCTCCTGCATTCCTAAATTAAATTTTGAAGTGAAATATGACAACTAATATAGCTATTGCAGAAAAGATAACCACCCTCACTCAAGTTGAGGAAAAACTAGGATTAAAACTTAGTGACACACGCCAGTTTTTTACCGAATGGATGGATGATTTACCTCCCCTGAGTAAAGCAGAAGAAATAAGATTAGAACAAGTTCGACAAAATTATCTTTATCAAATTTCTGATGGGAGTCTTCTAGAAGAAACTGTTAAAATGGTGGTGCTTTCACCGTTACTAGAACTAGCAGGTTTCTATCAGTCACCTTATAGGTTTAAAACCGAAGTATCTGTGGGAATTGAAGCATTAGGAGATAACGAAGAAATTTTACGAGGACGTATTGATGCTTTAGTTTTACAGGGTAAATTGTGGATTGTACTAATTGAATCAAAGAAGACAACCTTTGATTTGGAATTAGCAATTCCTCAGACACTAGCTTATATGGCGGCTCATCCAAAACCAGAACAACCTCTTTACGCCTGGGATAACCAATGGTAGTAGCCATTTGTTTGTCAAAATTTTGGGTAAACAGTACGGTGTTTCCGATTTGTTTTCAACTAGGTCGCAATATCGAAATAATCTGAACGAAGTTTTAAAAATACTCAAATATTTAGGAAGAATTATTACAGCATCTTAGAAATGAATGCAAAATTAAATATGATATACAGCAAATTGCCGTATTGAATAAAGTAAATTTTTTATTTGCCACGAGCATAACCGTCTAGGTAAGTAATAGTGATTTTATGAGTGTAGTATTACCACATTATTATTTCAGATAATATGGTGAAATGCTTTGGCTGTAGGCATTATAGCGATAATATTGGGAACTTAGCTTTTTATATTCAGTATAATAGACATCTCCGAAAACAACCAAAGTCTTACTATCACTACATTTGAAAGTGCGATAGCGAAGCGCTGCTGCAAGCAGAACGCCGAACCGCAAAGGTAGTAACTTTGCACGTAAGAATAGGCTTTTGATATGGTTACTATTAGTCATTAGCAGAAAGTTAGCATATATATAAACGATTTTTTTGCTCAAATATTTAGTATTATTATGTTTTCAAAATAAATGTACCTATTCGTAATCTAACAAGTCCACAAATAGTCATAATTATCTGCTCATATTTACTTGAATTTAATCTAAATCTTTCTTAAGCTACTCGGAATATTTTTACTAAACAAATTAAGTGTTCAACAAAAATTCGGCTCCGTTGCATACTCTTTATTTCTTGCTTTTTGTTCTGAAGTTAATTCTTCTTTTTTAGGTTTTTTATGAGGAGTTTTAGTTAATTCTTCTCCTTCATACGCTTTATCTCCATTAAATTTTTGATTTAAGTCAAACCCTTTTCGAGATTCACGAAACAATTTTACGTCACTTTTTGGTCCTGGCTTACCTGCCACGACATCAACAATATCTTTACCATTTGGTAAAACTATTAATTGATTTTTTCTAGTATGGTTCTTCTTTTTACCTGAATAGTATTTTTTCTGATCCTTGTATTCTCCGGGTCTTTCTATAGGCTGCTCACAGCTATCGACTATTAGCTCATATTCTGTTAAAAGCTCTTGAACAATTTCGTAATCATTGGAGTTTTTTTTACCTGTTCAAGTAAACTTGGTGGTAGCAGTTTACCTAAAATTGGAAACCAGTAATTAAACGTATCATTTGCAGTTGTTTCACTTACTCCAAACTGGATACCCAATAATTGAAATGTTGTCAATTGTCGCAAATATATTAGAGTTAGTAATATTTGTTCTTCAAAAAATAACTTTGTTTTACGACCTCCTCCTTTTTTGATAATTCTTGTCTTTTTCAATTCTGCTTCTGATTCGGATTGTGTGCTTAGGGCAATCGCTTGTTTTATCAGTTGTTTTAATTGGTCGTAATTTAAACCAACTAATCGCTGTGTTTCTCCGGGATGTTTATCGATATAACCTGATATTGAATTCATTTTCTTAACCTTGATAAAGGTTGATTGAATATTATTTTACCAGATTTTATTTATATTCCGGAGATGACTAATATGAAGGCATATTGATTGAAATCCAATAAATACAGGACTTACGCAACTGGCACCATTGCTTGTGCCAGTTGCGTAAGTCCTGTATTATAAAAACGGCTGATTTTACTAATTGCTCTTAATAGTATGTAATAACTAATAAATGGCGATCGCGATGTGCCGGTTGCGTAAGTCCTGATAACATTGACTATTTCTTTTTGACATCCAATTGCGTCGATTGTGATGATACAACCAGCAATCTCTAACACTTTTATCAATTCTGGTATTGCTGTAATTCTTTTTCAGCAAGCCCTAATGTACAAAGGAACAATCATCTCTCCTTGGGAGAGCAGTTCATGTAACCCAATTTCCATCTTGCTACCTTGGTGAAACTTTGCACCTTTTGACTTTAAGACCTTTTAAAATAGTTGACGAGTTTCTAAATGAGCTTCAATATCCTTTTTAGTATGCCACACTGGACGCAATTTTTGACGTGCAAAAAGCGGTAACTGGTCTACAGAATGGCGCGAACCCGGTTGAGAGGAATTACCGTAACTCATCAATGCCATCGCTTTAACTGGTTGAGAAAACTCAATCGCAGCCACATAAGAATCACCCGCAACGGGTTGAAATTGACCATTTTCTGAAGGAGCAAAGTTGACAACGCGGAAAATCCCTAAGTCTCCATCGCCACCATTACCTGGTAAATTTACATTCCCATATTTCAAGCGAAAAACTTCTCCCCAAGCTACATCTAATTTTCCATAAGCTTTCTCTACTTTTGTTGCTACCGTTTCCAGTAAAATTACAGCATCTTGAGGATTTGCTAAACCATCGGGTGTAGTCCGAGGTGCATCTTGACTCCAAGGTTTACTAAAGGCTTCATCAAAATCTAATTCTTCTGCCCAAGCAGCAAATAATACTGCTCCTTTACTATCTGCATTCGCTTTTCTATCCCACTTTTCTAAGACGTTTACTGCTCGTTGTCCCAATTCACTTCCATATTTCCGCGCTGCTGGAATTAAATCATCTAAAATTCGGTCGGCAAAGTCCATCCGCGTTGAATGCTTGTATTTAACCATTTCGTTGAAGGTAATTTTTTTATCTTCATCGAGCATTCTGGCAGAACTCTGCGCTCGGAAATCCATAAAACGCGGTGCCATATAAGACGGATATTTATCTGGTTTGATAGCGACTGGAAAAGTTGTTGTCCAAGGTGGGTCATTAGCATTTTGTAACCAACCGCTTTGAGGATCAACAACGCGAGGTAAATCTTGATAAGGATGATTTTTTGTCCATAAGGTTTTAGATGTATCCCCCTGAATAAGACTTTGCCAAGATGCAAAATCTCCTTCCTCGCGCACTGGAACTAGTCCGTTAAATAGGTGCATAATATGACCTTTTCGGTCGGCATACATCACCGTAAACATCGGTAACTGCAAACGTTGGAGTGCTTTTTCAAACTCTACTAAATTTTGCGATCGCGCCATATCCCACCATTGTTCCAACACCCCTGGTTGCTCAAGACCGACAACACGTAGTGCAATTGTTTTATCATCTTTCTCTGAAACAACAGGTCCGTGAACGGAATTTTTGACTACCAGTGGTTGTTCGCGTAGTGTTCCGTCTTTTTGTTTTATCTGCAAAGAAACAGTTTTGGTCTCAAAAGACCGCACTTTGCCATCAAAAACATAGCCATCACCAGCTAGTTCTAGTTGATAAGCATCCCATCCATCATGAGTATTGACGGTATGAGTCCAACCTAAATTATCGTTGAAAGCGATTGTTAAAACCGGAATACCTACCAGCGATGCTCCATAAGCATCAATTCCGGGTGCGGTAATTTGAGCTTCATACCACAAATATAAATCCGACCAGGGAAGGTGGGGATTTGCTAATAGCATGGCATTACCAGAGGCCGAACGAGAAGGTGCGATCGCCCATCCGTTAGAACCTGCTTTTGAATCCGATTTACTTACACCGGCAACTTGTTCTGGACTGACTACAAATGTAAAGTTAAGTACTCTTTGTAGATGAGCGAGGATGTCTTCTCCTGTGACTGGTAAGACAACTTCAACCTCATCACTAATTGCATCCGGATTTTCTTTGACGTAAGTATTGATACCATTGGCAAAAGCATCTAAATAAGTACGGAAAGATGCATCTTGCGCTTCATACCAAACACGAGCGCGTTCGGGTACTCCCATTGTCAATACCCAACGATCTGAGTCTACATAGTCCTCTCCCCAGTATTCTGCTGCACGTCCTCTTGCTTGTCCGTAGAGACGCAAAAGTAAGTTTCCATGACTTTGCATTTGCGCCCATCCAAAGGCACGGAAAGCACTGGCGCTATCTTTGGCATAAATATGGGGTATACCGTAGGTATCCCACAATATTTCAGTACTTTTTGGTGGAGAGCCTAGAGTTTGGCATCCTAAAATTAATGCTAGTAACAAGCTGAATATAAATAGTAAAATTCGATTTCTTTGGAAAACCTTAAGTATGTGTGGTTTATCGCCATTCGGCAAAATACTAATGGTAGAAATTAACTGCTGCATAGAAAATAAATTGTCAGGTTATCGATCAAATTTTGAAAAAGCTATATATGTGTCAAAAGACATTACGAGAGATATTTGTCAAAAATTGAGTTTTCATTGATTTATTTTGATATTTTGCAAATATTTAATTAAATTTTCCCATAAAAGCGATTGGGCTGAGTGGATAAAAAAGTGGTCTCCGGGGAATAATTGCAATTTAAAAGAACTTTGCGTTTGCGATCGCCATCCTTCTAGTTCTGCTAAAGTTACTTCTCGATCTTCTAATCCACCGAAAGCTACAATCGGACATTCCAGTGGTGGCTCTTGAGTGTAAACATAAGTTTCTAAAACTGCAAAATCTGCCCTGAGAATCGGGATAAGTAGCTGCATTAATTCGGTATTTTGCAAAACTGATGCAGGAGTACCATTAAGACGGCTAAGCTCTTGTTTAAATTCAATTTCTGATAGTGTGTGGATGGGTGGTTTTGATGAAGGAATTTGGGGAGCGCGACTAGCTGAAACAAATAATCCGACTGGCTTTTTATCATATTGTTTGCGAAGATAGCGAGCTAGTTCAAAACTGAGCAATCCACCCATACTGTGACCAAAAAAAGCAAATGGTTTGTCTAAATAGGGGAGCAGCATAGGAGCGATCGCCCTAACTAAAGCTTCTATGGATGTAAATGAAGGTGATTTTATTTGGGTTCCCCTTCCTGGAAGTTCTACGGGACAAAGTTCGATATTTGCAGGTAAACTCCTAGCCCATTTACGAAAAATCCTAGAGCTAGCACCCGCATAAGGAAAGCAAAATAACCTCAAGGAAGCTTGAGAAAATGGTTTAGTACGGAAAATCCACGACTTCGATTGATGTGTACTTGTCATTAGCTAAATAATAGGAAGCAGTTTGTTAAATTTGAGGAGAATCCAAAAAACCATTTTGAATTAAATAGGATAAGAATTTATCAAATAAATTATGACTTACAGGTGGACATTTAATATCAGTTCCATTTAGTCCATTTAGGGTATTCTGATAGTCAAATTCTAAAGTTAAAGATGTAGTATTTGGATCTGGTTCTTTTGACCAAAAAGGTACAAGGGGGTATAAAGCATGATCTGGAGATTTGCTGGCAATAGTCCGTAATTCTTCTCGCCACTCTGCATCAGTAATTTCTCGTAATTTATAGCCGAATGAACGCACCCAATTGACAATTTCATTCAAAGGAGCAGGATGAGGATTGATTAAGTGGAAAGCTTTACCAAAGGATTCTTTTTGTCTAGATAGATGTAGAATTGTTTTGGTTATAAAATCTACTGGAATTAAATTTACCATACCCTCCCCTTGCGGTACGCTTCCTAACTGAATGCAGCCTTTGAGCATTCTGAAGGTGTTATCGCTAGTATTACCCACACCAGTTTCACTGTGCCAAATAATACGTCCTGGTCTGTAAATGCAAATAGGCAAACCCCGATCGCGGGCAATATTTATTAATTTTTCCGCAACCCATTTACTTTGAGCGTAACCTGTATCTATGATTTCGTCAGAACCGATCGCATCACTTTCTCTAACTATCTTGACTCCCGAACCGACGTTTGGGGAAATCGCGTTAGTGGTGGAAATAAAATGTACTGGTTTAGTTTTAATTTGACTAGCCAAGCGCAAAATTTCCTGTGTTCCTAGAACGTTAGTCGGTTTCAAGACAGAATAGGGATAAACAAAGTTAACCATTGCCCCGTTGTGATATATAACATCTATCTGGCTGGCTAGGGTGGTAAATTCTGCCTCGGTTAACCCCAACAGTGGTTGTGATAATTCTCCGATTACAGCCACAATCCGAGAACTAAAGGATTCCTGCCATAAGTCATAAGTTGTTAAACAACTGTGAATTTTTTGTTTGGCTGTTTCTAGGTTAACTGCACGCACTAAACAGAAAATATCTGCCTGAGTTTGTTGTAAAAGTTCAGCTAATAAAAATGAACCTAAAAAGCCTGTAGCACCAGTTAATAAAATAGCTTTTGGTTCTGTTTTTGACCAAACATATGGTGTTTCTGGGAATATCGTCTCGTCTAAAACCGCTTCTGCATTTAAATCGATTCGGGAAGAAATCGCCTTGACATCACCCGTCTTGATAATAATTTCAATTTGTTCGGCAAGTCCAGCCACAGTCGGTGTTTCAAATAATATGCCATAGGGTAAGTTAATTTGAAAAGCCTCGCGGACTCGCACTACAAGCTGAGTTAAGAGTAAAGAATGTCCTCCTAATTCAAAGAAATTACTGGTAACACTGACATGAGTTAAACCTAACAGTTCTGCCCAAATTCCTGCTAATACTTGTTCAACTGGGGTCCGAGGAGCAATAAAGTTTTGTTCGAGTTCGCCTATAACTGGTATTGGTAAAGCTTGACGGTCTATCTTTCCATTTGCTGTCAGTGGCAAAGATTTGAGCAGAACAAACGCAGAAGGAAGCATATATTCTGGCAATTTAGCTTGCAAAAACTTACGCAGTTCGCTTGTACTACTATTAAGCGATCGCTTTTGTTGGCTAATTAAATAAGCTACTAGCCGCTTCTCTCCTGGTGTATCTTCTCGTTGTATAACTACTGCTCGATCGATATTTTGATGCTGCTGCAATACTGTTTCAATCTCTGCTAATTCAATTCGGTAGCCTCTAATTTTGACTTGATTGTCAATTCTTCCTATAAACTCAATATTGCCGTCTGGTAAATAACGAGCTAAATCTCCTGTTTTATACAGTCGTGCTTTGCCATCATGACTAAAAGGATTGCTAATAAAGTTTGTTTGTGTTAGTTCAAGATGATGTAAGTAACCTCGTGTCACACAAGCACCACCGATATACAATTCACCCTTGACTCCGATAGGAACGGGTTGCAGATATCGATCTAATAAATAAATCTGCGTATTGCTAAAGGGACGACCTAATGGCACCGTTGTCGATTTATATTGATAGCAATCCGACTGCAATTGATAGCTCAGCACACCCACAGTTGTCTCTGTTGGTCCATAGTGGTTAATAATTGTGCATTCGGGATTTAATTGGTAAATTTTTTTGATTAAATTCCAGTTGGTTGCCTCTCCTCCCAAAATTAATTTTTGTCGGGGTAAGATTGACTGACTCTTATAAGATGTCAGTATTGCTTCGAGATGGGAGGGTACTATCTTTAAGCAGTCGATGGGATAGCGACGAAAATAATCAATTAGTGCTTCTGGATCGGTGGCACGTTCAAAGCTAATTATATGTAAACAGCCACCTGTGGATAGAGCGGGAAAAATAGCTGTATTACCTAGATCGGCGGCTAGAGTCGAAACCATTGCAAAACTAGCTTCTGATGGTAAATTGAGACGCTTGATAATACCATGAAGATAATTAAGTAACTGGTGATGCTCAACTGCCACACCCTTGGGTTTACCTGTAGAGCCAGAGGTATAAATAACATAGGCTAAATTGGTAATGTTAGTATGCGTGCGGGGATTTTCTTGACTTTCAGACGCGATCGCGTTTTGGACTTGCTCTAAGCAAACTACTTGGATTGCTTCTAGTGCAAGTTCTGTGACTAAATGTTGTTGAGTTAAGAGAATTGGTATTTGGGCATCCTGCAACCTCAATGATAAATTCTCTGCTGGTGAATCAGGATCTAATGGTAAGTAAGCACCTCCAGCTTTGAGAATTGCTAGTAGAGCAACAATGGTATCAACGGAGCGTTCCATGTATATTCCTACCACTACTTCTGGTTTCACTCCCAGTTTTTGCAGATAACGGGCTAATTGATTGGAGCGAGCATTTAGTTCGGCATATGTTAATTTTTGATCTTCAAATATAACAGCAAGATTATGAGGTGTACGTGCGACTTGTTCGGTAAATAATTGGTGAAAACATTTATCTTGAGGAAAATCTGCTTGAGTATGATTAAATTCTACTAACAGTTGGTGGCGATCGCTCTGGTTTAAAATTGCTAATTTATCAATTGCAGTTGCGGGAGCATCAACAGCACTTTCTACTAGATTCTGAAAATATGTAGCTAAAAGTTGGATATTTTCTGGGTTAAATAAATTGAAATCGTAATCAAAATTAGCTATTAAAGAATCGGCTTGTTGGTAGCAGGATAGTTTTATTTTGAAAGGCTCGGTACAAGCAAATTGTTTGTAAATTGAAAATGAAACTTCGTCGGCAGTATATTTTGCTGTTTCTGATTGAAATTCAAAACTAAAGGGGAAGAAAGTAGAATTAATCTGATTATTTTCAGATTTAGTCCAATTATCCCATGAAAAATATTCTTGCCATTCCCAATTTTCTTGTATTGACTGGCTAACTATTTCTAATATTTCTTGAAAAGATGGGTTATTTTCTAAATTAACTGAGAGTGGTAAAAATTTGGTCATTAGTCCGATGACTGATTCTAACTCTTCATATTTTCGTCCATCAGCCGCAATACCAATAGTTAGCGGTTGTTGTTCTGTAAAGCGCCATAATAAAATTTGCCAGCAGCTAACTAAAAAGTCAGATACAGAGGATTGATATTTCTCAGCAAGAGTTTTTATTTTTGACAACAAATTAGGCTCAATTTGCCAAGTATAAGAACTAATGTTGAACTGATAATCATCATTTGGCAGTTGATTCTCAAAAGATATGCTTAATTTTTCTAATGAAGATAAGTCGTATTTCTGCCAATATTGTTTACCATCATCTGCATCAGCATCTTCTAATAATTCATTTTGCCATTCAGAAAACTGTAAAAATTGTACAATTTCATCAACTTCTAATTCTGTATCTTGTAAAGCAGCATCATAACACAGACTAATTTCTTGTATTAAATTTTGAATGGAACGACTATCAGCACAAATCGCTGGTAAAGTCATCAGTAAAATATACTTGTCTGCTGATAAATTCATCAGTGAAACACGCAACAGCGAACCTTGTTCAAAATTCCAAGGAATTAATCTTTGCTGCTGTAATAAAGATGCAACTTGATTTAACTGTTCCTTTTCTTCAGTATTGCTAAAATCAACTTCTTGGATAGTCAAATATCCTCGTTCGCTGATTCCCTGCATCGGGGTTTTGATTCCTGGGGGTTTGATAAAATTAGTCCGCAGAATGTCTTGACGATTGACGACTTGTTCTAAAGCTAATTTGAGAACATATTTTTTTAGTTTTCCCTCGATTAAAATCGCACTTTGGACGCAATAAGAAGAATTATCTTTTTGCAAATTCCAAAGATATTTTTGTTGAGGAGAAATCCGAAATATGTTAGTGATTGTTTCTTGTAATTGCATTTTATTTCACTTAAATTTTTATATCTGTACTATTGATGATTTCGCCCATTGCCACAACAATTTTACGCTTTCCCTTATAGGGATTGCGAGCGTGAGCTACGAGCATATTATCAAGCATTAAAATATCACCTTTGTGCCAAGGAAAAGCGATTTCAACTTGTTGATAAGCAGATGTAACCCGATCAATTACTGACTGTTCTATGGTTGATCCATCACCGTAATAAACATTACGTGGAAGATTTGCTTCACCAAATAATGATAATAAAGATTCACGAACCGATGAATCTAAATAAGCAATGTGATGTAACTGAATTTGGTTAAAAAACACCCATTCCTTAGTTTTGGAATGTTGAGCAATAGCTTGACGAATCTCTTGAGTTTTTAATCCTCCATCTGCTTTCCATCCCCACTTAATTCCATTGCGATCGCAAAATTTTTCTATTTCTGCTTTATTCGTAGTATGAAAGAAATTTTGCCAACTTACATCTAATCCATCGGTGTAGTTACGAACATACATTAATCCTTTTTGGGCAAATTTTTCTCTAATTTCAGCATTTAATAATTGATATACTTTACGACAATCAACAATTGGTGTTTCTCCCCTTTCTTGTGATGGGTGTACGCAGTAAAACCAAATTTTCATCGGGTAGCTGTGCATATGAGAGCTTTCATTATGAAAGAGAATGGCTTTATCTGCGGGATAAGGTGTAGAGCCGTAAACTTTACCACCTAATTCTTCCCTGGGTAAATCACCATATTCACCAAATAATTCCGGACAAACAGCTTCAGCAAAGTTTTCAAAATCCTTTACTGAATTGGTATTGAATCCTCGGAAAAGAATTGCACCATGTTTGAGTAAATTACTTTCTATAAATTGTCGATTATTCTTAGCCCAGTCGATAAAATCAAGGTCAGATGTATTGGGTTGACAAACAAGAGGTAAAGTTTGTTCTGGTTGAAAATAATCAGTTTTAACTAATTGTTCTGGAGCAAAATTAACAGCTTTTGGCTTTACCTTTTTAAATTTTTGCAAGTTACGAGACTGACGTTTTGTTTTTTCAACAACTTGTTGTTGTTTTTCCTCTGGAGTCAGCATATCTAAAGAATTTATTTTAGTATCTGGTTGGGTAATAATACTCTTGAGAAGAGTTTGGAAGTGAATAGAAAACTTGGCTATATCTATTTCGTTAAATAAATCTGTTTTATATTTCCACCCTAGTGAAATATTATTTTCTGTTTCGATGGCAAATAAAGCTAAATCAAATTTTGATTGTCCATCTTCAATTTCTAAACTTTGTAATTGTAAGTCGGCAATTTCAATTTCTGGAGTTGGAGTATTTTGTAAAACAAATAATACTTGAAATAGAGGTGTTTGTTGTAAATTACGCTCGGTTTTGAACTCTTCTACCAACTTTTCAAAAGGTAAATCTTGGTGAGCATAAGCTTCTAATGTTACTTCACGCACTCGCTGCAATAACTCTCGAAAGCTGGGATTACCGCGCATATCTGTACGTAGTACTAACAAATTAATAAAGAAACCAATCAGTAATTCAGTGTTACTTTGAGTGCGGTTAGCAATATCAGTACCAACAACGATATCATCTTGATTAGTATAGCGATAAAGTAAAGTTTGTAAACCTGCCAGTAAAGTCATAAATAAAGTGACATTTTCCCGACGGCTAAATTCGTGAATCTTTTGTGATAAATCTTGAGATAATTCAAAGTTATAACTCGCACCTTTAAAAGTTGGAGTAGCAGGTTGAGAACGCTGAATAGGTAACTTTAATACAGGTAAATTACCACCTAATAATTGTCGTTTCCAATAAATTAAATGATGTTCTAAGACTTCCCCTTGTAACCATTGTTTTTGCCATACTGCGAAGTCAGCGTATTGAATTGGTAAAGCAGGTAATGGGTTATTTTTACCATTACGAAAAGCCTGATACAAAGTTGTAATTTCTTTAACTAAAACTCCCATTGACCAAGCATCAGAAATAATATGATGCATTGTGAGTAGTAGTATATGTTCTGTGGAAGATAATTTTAATAATTTTACTCTGAGTAAAGGAGGATGCTTTAAATCAAATGGTTGTAGTTGTTCTGCACTGAGAATATTTTGTAGTAGCTGAGACTGTTCGGTTAATGTCGTAGACTGTAAATCAATAATTGGTAATTCTAAAGTTAAATTAGTTGTAATATTTTGAATGGGTTTATCTTCGACAGTAACAAAGCTTGTTCGCAAACTTTCATGTCTTTGTACAACCCGATCTAAACTTTTTTCTAGTGCAGCAACATTCAGCGAACCAGTTAATTTGACAGCAGTAAAAATATTATATAAAGGACTATTAGGAATTAATTGACTCAAAAACCATAGACGTTGTTGAGCAAAAGAAAGTGGTAATTCTTCATCTCTAGAAACCACTTGAATAGCAGGATATGTAACTGAGAAGTTAGTAGAATTACTATCAATAATTTCCGCTAATCCTGCTATAGTTGGAGATTCAAATAAACAGCGTAAAGGAATATTTACGTTTAATTCATCTCTAATTCTTGACATTAATTGTGTAGCTAATAAAGAATGTCCGCCTAAATTAAAAAAGTTCTCATATATTCCTACTGTTTCTATATTTAAAATTTCTAACCAAATTCTGACTAAATTTTTTTCAATATAATTGCGGGGTTTTGCGTATTCAGTATCTCTTTCCAGTTGAGATAAATCGGGATTTGGTAGTGACTTTTTATCAACTTTACCATTAGGTGTTAATGGTAGTTTATCCAATAGCATAAATGCCGATGGTATCATAAACTGAGGCAGTTTTGAATGCAAATACTGACGCAGTTTTAATATAATTTGGGAAGTATCGGTAGATGATATTGGTACAATATAAGCTACTAGTTGCTGATTTCCTAACACATCTTCTTTAGCAACAACAACCGCTTCTTGTACGGTAGAATATTGTCTAATATTAGTTTCAATTTCTCCTAATTCTATGCGAAAACCGCGAATTTTAACTTGATTGTCAATACGTCCGAGATATTCAATATTGCCATCTGCAAGATAACGAGCTAAATCACCAGTTTTATATAATTTTTGATTGCAATTATTATCATCATTAGTATCAATAAATTTTTCACTTGTTAAATCAGGACGGTTTAAATAGCCTCGTGATAAACCTGAACCACCAATATATAATTCACCAGATACACCAATTGGTACTGGCAGTAATTGTCTATCTAAAATATAAATTTGAGTATTAGCAATAGGACGACCAATAGGTACTAAAGGCTTGGATAATTGATTTTTTTCTACTCGATAAACGGTTGACCAAATTGTTGTTTCTGTAGGTCCGTATAAGTTCCAAACTTCGGCTGATTTTCCGATTAATTTTTCTGCGAAATCCCGAGAAAGAGCTTCACCACCGCAAAGAATTTTTAACTGTTTGCTACCAACCCAACCAGAGGTAATTAACATTTGCCAAGTGGCTGGAGTTGCTTGCATAATATTCGCACCAGTAGCAGCAATTTTTTCACTTAATAATTTACCATCCATCGCTACTTCACGGCTAACTAATACCACACGTGCGCCACAAATTAATGGTAAATATAATTCTAGTGCTGCAATATCAAAAGATATGGAAGTAACAGCCAAAAGTGTATCGGTTGCAGTTAATCCCGGCTGTTGTTTCATTGATTGTAAGAAATTGACAACACTACCACGATTAATTTGTACACCTTTGGGTTTACCCGTAGAACCAGAAGTATAAATTACGTAAGCCAAGTGAGATGACTTGATATTTTCTAGTTTAAAATCAGGGTTTTGCTGACTAATTTTTTGCCAATCTTTATCTATACAAATAATTTCAGCATCATGACAATGAAGATGATTTAATAAACTTTCTTGAGTCAATAAAAATTTAACTTGAGCATCTTCTAACATTAATGATAAACGTTCTTGAGGATAAGCTGGATCTAAGGGTACATAAGCTCCACCGGCTTTGAGAATTCCTAATAATCCTACTACCATTGCTAAAGAACGCTCGATACAAATTCCTACCTTAGTATCTGCCTTAACTCCTAAATTTTGTAGATAGGATGCTAATTGGTTGCTTCTGTGATTAAGTTCGCGGTAAGTTAACTGTTGTTGCTCAAAAATTATAGCTACAGCATCGGGTGTTTTTTGCGCTTGCAATTCAATTAATTGATGAATACAAACATCTTGTTCCCAATCTATTTGGGTATTATTCCAATCAATTAATAACTGATTTTTTTCTGTTGCGGTTAGTAATGGTAATTCAGCTATTTTAGCTTGGGGATTAGCAACAATACCAGATAATAGATTTTGGAAATGTACTACCATTCGCTTAATAGTAGCAGATGTAAATAACTCAGAACTATATTCTAAATAACCAACTAATCCTGCATCTGTTTCTGATAAACACAAATCTAAATCAAATTTCGCTGTTTGATGTTCGTCATTATCCAATTTATTCAAAGTTAACTCTGGTAACTCCAGAGTTTTTGCTGGAGTATTCTGGAGTTGAAAAGAAACTTGGAACAAGGGATTATAGTTAAGATTGCGCTCTGGTTGTAGTTCTTCTACTAACTTTTCAAAAGGTAAATTTTGATGAGAATAAGCTTGTAAAGTGACTTCCCGCACGCGAGCTAATAATTCTGTAAAAGTGGGATTACCTGATAAGTCGCTACGCAGCACTAAAGTATTAACAAAAAAGCCAATTAATTTTTCTATCTCTTCTCTATTACGGTTAGCAATGGGAGAACCAATACAAATATCATCTTGATTAGTATAGCGGTACAATAGAACTTTAAAAGCCGCTAATAAGGTCATAAATAAAGTGACATTTTGTCCGCGACTTAAAGAGTGTAATTTATCGGTTAAATCTTGAGATAATATAAAAGAATGGGTTGCACCTTTAAAAGTAGGAATAATAGGTCTGGGTTTATCTGTAGGTAAAGCTAGTAGAGAAATATTATTTAGTTGCTGCTTCCAATAACTCAGTTGATTTTCTAAAACTTCACTTTGTAACCATTCTTGTTGCCATACTGCAAAATCTGCATATTGAATTGGTAACTTTTGTACAGAGAATAACTGCTCACCAGTACAGAAATTTGAGTAAAGTGTAGCGAATTCTTCGACTAATAAACCCATTGACCAACCATCAGCAATAATGTGATGTAAAGTAAATAAGATTATATATTCTGTTTGGTTTAATTTTAGTAATTTTACTCGTAATAATGGACTAGATTCTAAATCGAAAGCACTAAGAGCTTCTTGACTAATTAACTTGTGTATTTCTGGCTCTGGAAGTACCGATAGACTTAAATCAATGATTGGAATTGTCAATTTTAAAGATGGAGCAATTACCTGTACTGGTTGCCCATTTACAGTTTGAAATGTAGTGCGTAAAATTTCATGACGCTGAATAATTTCGTTTATACTTTGCTCTAAAGCTGCTATATTTAATTTTCCTTTGAGCTTCACAGCACCAGGTATATTATAAAAAGGATTATTCGGTTCTAATTGGTTTAAAAACCATAATCTTTGTTGAGCAAAAGATAAAGGAAAAGTATTAGATTCTCGACTTTGAGATTTAATAAAATTAGTTTTAACTTCCTTCTTGTTTCTTTGATTGATTTTTTGCAGAAGTAGTTCGCGTTTTTCTGGTGGGAGGGCTGCAATTTTTTGGTTAATATTATTCATCGTCTTTGTTATGTTTAACTGTTTAATAAATGGTTAAAATATGAGTGAATTAGGACTCTGGTAAATCTTCTAATTCTGCTAACATTTCTTCTAGCACTTTACTATCTGTTTCTTCTACCTGCTTTTGTGCAACCAATACCCCTAATTCTGCAATAGTAGGTGTAGCAAATATTTGACGCAATGTTAACTCTACTCCCAAAGCGTTATACAACCTGGAAGTAACTTGAGTTAACAATAAAGAATGTCCTCCTAAATCAAAGAAATTATCGTGAATACCAACTTTTTCTAAATCCAATACTTCAACCCAAATTCCTGCTAATACTTTTTCTATTTCGGTTTCTGGTGGTACATAATTTGAGGCTAATTCTGGTTTAACCTTTTCGGGTATGGGTAAAGATTGATGGTCAATTTTTCCATTCGGTGTTAAGGGAAATGTCTTGAGAAACACATAAACCGACGGAATCATGTATCCTGGTAATATTTCTTTGAGAAAATTTCGCAACTCATTAGTTGTTGGCTGAGATTGAGCATGAGTTACAATATAACCGACTAATATTTGATTACCAGATTCATCTTTATTCAACAAAACTATCGCTTTTTGAATAGCTGAATGTTGAGACAGTGCAGCTTCAATTTCTCCTAATTCAATACGGAAACCTCTAATTTTAACTTGATTATCAACTCTACCTAAAAATTCTAAATTACCATCGCTATGGTAACGGACTAAATCACCAGTTTTATAGATTGTTTTTACTTCTGAATTATCAAAAGAATGTTGAATAAATTTATCTCTGGTAATTTCAACATTATTTAGATAACCTCTAGCTACACCAGCACCACCAATATATAATTCTCCCGGTACACCTATGGGTAAGGGCTGCAATTGTGAATCTAAAACATAAACTTGTGTATTCGCTAATGGTTTACCCAAAGGTACCATTTGAGAATTGATATCGATGCTTTCAACTTGATAAGTTAATATTCCTACTGTTGTCTCAGTTGGACCATAATGATTAATAATTATGCACTCAGAATTTAAAGACTGAATCTTTTTAATTAACTCCCAACTACAAGCTTCTCCTCCCAAAAATAATCGTTTTTTTGGTAATATATCGGCAGCAACTTCAGAAGTTAATAATGCTTCTAAATGCGTAGGAACAATTTTCAAGCAATCAATAGTATGTTGACGTAAATAACTAGCTAATGCTTCTGCATTGGTAGCACGTTCGTTAGAGATAATATGCAAACACCCACCACTACATAAAGCCGGAAAGATAGATGTATTTCCTAAGTCTGCTGCTAAGGTAGAGATTGAACCAAAACTAGCTATTTGTGATAGATTTAATCTTTGTTGAATACCGTACAAATAATTGAGAATTTGCCGATGTTCAATTGCTACTCCTTTGGGTTTACCTGTGGAACCAGAGGTGTAAATAATATAAGCTAAATTTTCTGCTGTAATTTTACTATCTGGATTTTCAGAATTAAAATTAGCAATTTCTGCCGTGTTGATGTCTAAACAAAGAACAACTGGTGTTGTAAGCGTGGGATGTTGTTGCTGAATAGAGGAGTCGGTTAATAATATTTGTGCTTGAGCATCTTCTAACCGATTAAGTAAGCTTTGAGTAGGAAAGTTTGGATCTAATGGTAAATATGCTCCTCCAGCTTTGAGTATACCAAGAATTGCGATGATTGCTTCTAATGAGCGTTCTAAGCAGATAGCAACTATGGTTTCCGGTACTACTCCATTTTTTTGCAGATAATCAGCTACTTGGTTAGCACGGGTGTTGAGTTCTTTGTATGT
Source organism: Rivularia sp. (in: cyanobacteria) (assembly GCA_049649675.1). Classification (GTDB taxonomy): domain Bacteria; phylum Cyanobacteriota; class Cyanobacteriia; order Cyanobacteriales; family Nostocaceae; genus Rivularia. The sequence goes on from JBARZF010000285.1 coordinate 18,087, forward strand.
TAATTGTTGGTTTTCGTAGACAACAGCAATATGATTGGGGTTAATTTTTACCTGTTGTTCAAATAGTTGATGAAGTAGCTGATTTTGAGGAAATTCTGTTTGGGTATTATTGAATTGATAGATTAATTGTTGATAATCTTTTTCCGGAAGGATATTTAATTTACTAATTGCAATTTCTGGAGTCGATATTATATTTTCTAATAATGTCTCCAATTGCTCTGCTAAATTTTGGATATTTTCGGTTGCAAATAAATCAGTATCGTAATAAAAATATAATCGTAATTTATCTTGTTGTTCGATACAAGCTAATCTCAATTTAAATTTATCTATAGATGATTCAATTTTATTTATTAACCAGTGGATATCTTGGTTATTCTGTTCTAATTTTAATTGATTATAATCAAAACCAAAGGTTAAATTATTGTCATTAACAATTCGTTGCCAATTATAATACTGTTGCCACTGTTCAGCTTCTGCTTTGTTTTCTACAATTTGTTCTACTAAGTCAAAAATTGTTTGCTGGATATCTAATTTTGTTTTAATCGGTAGATATTTTGCTAGTAATCCTATTGCCGATTTTAATTCTTCATACTGTCTACCATCAAAAGCTGTACCAATGATTAATTCTGATTCTCTAGTAAGTCTTGAAAGTAAAATTAGCCAACAAGCAAGTAATAGATTATCTGGAGCAATTGTATATTTATCTGTAAAATGATTGATTTTTTCTACTAAACTAGATTTAAGCTGTTGGCTAAAAACGTTTGGTTGATAATTCCTTTCCTCAACAGTATGTTTT
>JBARZF010000286.1:0-4561 GCA_049649675.1 Rivularia sp. (in: cyanobacteria)
TCCTAGATTAATTTTATCAAAAACATCTTTTACCACAATGAAGCTGAGTAATTTAACTAGCTTTGATTTACGTTCTACTTTTTGAATAATTAATTACGTATATTGCTGGCATATTTTTGTAGGGTGCTGTGACACTTATAGAAATTCTGAACGTAGTAATAATGTTTTTAGTGTCACGCACCAACCGGATCCACCAGACAATTGCGTAAGTCCTAAAAGATTATATAATATCCTAATATATAAAAATCACATGACAATTTCAGTTTCAAGCCACGATTGGGAAGAGTTTTGGCAAGAAGAGAAACAGGAATATTTAAATAAGCACGAGCGCATTTTGAGTTTTTCTAATCATTTAGGAAAGGGTTATCAACAACAATTTTTTCTACGTTCTGGGATATCTATTTATATTCATAAATTAGATTTTGTAGATAATATTGTTGAAAGGATTTGTTCTCAAAAATTTTTACCTGAATTTGGTTTTCATCTCGAAGGAAAACGTCAATTAGTAGATGAGAGCTACCATCAAGCGGGAGAAAATTTTTTTGCAACGGGGCATTGTTTAAGTGGAACTCAAAAATGGTCTGCTAATTCTCAAATACTCAAGGTTGATATACATATTGAACCTAAGATTTTAGGAAGTTATTTAAGCGATTGCGAACAAAAAACTCCTTGCGAATTAAACCAGCTTTTAGAAGGAAAGGACGAACAATTTTATTTTAATCTCGGTAAAACAACACCTCAAATGCAAGTTTGTTTGCATCAAATTTTAAATTGTCCCTATCAAGGTGCGACTAAAATAATTTTTTTGGAAAGTAAAGCTTTAGAATTAATTGCGATGCGTTTGCAAGAAGTTTTTTCAGAGGATGAATCACAACACTCTGTATCTAAGGTGATTCGGGCGAATGACATTGAGCGGATTTACCATGCTAAAGAAATCTTACGCTGCAATTTTGAGAATCCCCCTTCTTTAACAGAATTAGCGCGTCAGGTTGGTTTGAATCAGCGCAAACTCAAGCAAGGGTTTCGTGCTTGTTTTGGAACTACTGCTTTCGGATATTTACACGATTACCGCATGGAGCAAGCCCGACTTTTACTAACGGATACTCAAATGGGTGTGACTCAGGTGGCTTATGGTGTTGGTTATGCTAGCTTACCGTCTTTTAGTGCGGCTTTTCGCAAAAAATTCGGTATTTGTCCACGAAATGCTACTGCAAAAAATAAAAAAGTACTTTTGGAATAAAAAACAGTCCGTTTGCGATAAGACTTTAAACCTGAATTTAGTGTAATGTTATTTTTAATTGCAAATAATTCTTAATTGTCTGAAAAATTGGTAATGGGTAATAGATTGTTAAATACTTATATTATGTAAGGAAGCAATGAAAATACAGCAATTAATACAAATTATTATATTTACTGGTTTAGTCGGAGTATTGGGAAATAATCTTGCTCAAGCTGAGGAAGTGTTTGCTGAAAGTAATTCTCGCAAGTTGGCACAGTCATCACCTCAAGTAATTAAAGTAACTGCTGTCAGATTAAATCAAACTGATAAGGGTGTAGAAATAATTTTAGAAACAAGTTCTGCTCAAAGTTTGCAAGTTGTAAATCGCAGTCAGGGTAATAATTTTATTGCTGAAATTCCTAACGCTCAACTTAACGTATCTGGGGGAAATACATTTAATAAATTAAAGCCGATAGAGGGAATTTCTGAGATAGAAGTAATTAATAAAGATGCAAATACTATTCAAGTAAAAGTTACGGGGGAAACAGCTTCACCTCAAGTTGATTTATTTGATAGTAATACGGGTTTAATTTTTGGGTTAAAACCAACAGCTTCTACCGCTCAAACGCCGGAAAAACCCGCAACAACTCCACCAGAAAAACCTACCACTTCTCAAACCGAGGAAGATAATAATCAACCAATCGAATTAGTAGTAACTGCAACCAGAACCGAACAAGATATTCAAAAGGTACCGCGTTCTATCACCGTTATCAATCGTTCGGAAGTCGAACAGCAAACTAGATTATCGCGTAATTTAATCGAAATTCTCGGTAAATCAGTACCCGGTTTAGCACCTCCGACTCAAAGCGGTAGTACTTTTGGATTATCTTTACGGGGACGCAATACTTTAGTCTTAATTGATGGGGTTCCTCAATCTACAAGTCGTAATGCTTTCCGAGATTTGAAAACCATCGATCCCTCTGCAATTGAACGAGTTGAAGTTGTCAGAGGCCCCAGTGCGATTTATGGTGATGGTGCAACGGGTGGTGTAATTAATATTATTACTAAACGTGCCGATACGGATAGATTGACTTCAAAAACAGAGTTCGGTGTAAATGCTGCTTTGGGAGAATTAGAGGAAGATAGTTTCGGGACAAATTTACAGCATACAATTTCTGTTAACGAAGATAAAGTTGATTTTACGGGCAATATTTCATTCACGAATACAGGGAGTTATTTCGATGCAGAGGGAGACAAAATTCCTTCCGATCCCAACGCGCAGGGTGGTTTCGCGGATGCTCGCAGTATTAATTTATTTGGAAAATTAGGTATTAATTTTGACGATTATCAACGATTGCAACTGACATTTAACCGCTTCGACGAAAAGCAAGATACAGATATCGCTAGCGACCCAAGTGTTAATACCATAGAGGGAAGACAAAAGGCTCGTGCTATTGAAGGGCTGAGTTTAGACGAACTTCCAGGGAACGAAAACACGCTGTTAAATTTACAGTACAATCACGACAATCTGTTAAATAGTAAAGTCCAGGCTCAAGCATATTATCGAAACTATTTGACCAGATTCTTCCCTTTTGATGGTCGGCAATTCGCTAGTTTGGGTAACGAAATCATTCAATCAGAAGTAGATTCGGAGAAATTCGGGGGACGCTTGCAGATTGAAACTCCTTTGTTTGATGGGGAAAAAGCCAAATTATTATGGGGTGCAGATTATTTCAAGGAAGAAACATCCCAGATTGTCTCTACCTTTGATGGAGATACTTTTGATGCAAGTGGAGGATTGGTTTTTAGTAAAAATGGCGATCGCACTTGGGTTCCACCTTTAGATTTAAGCAGTTTGGGAATATTTGCTCAGTTAAATTTGAATGTTGGCGAAAAGTTAGTTTTCAACGGTGGCGTACGTTATGAGAACTCCGATGTCAGCGTTGAAGATTTTAGTACTTTAGCCAATCCCGATGTAAATATAGAGGGTGGCGACCTCGATTTTGATGAAACTCTATTTAACGTTGGAGCAGTATACTCAATTACTAACAATGTAAATGTATTTGCTAACTTTTCTCAAGGATTCTCCCTTTCAGATATTGGTTTAGCACTCCGCAACGCACCACCAGGGTTTTCTGTAGAATCCTTGAGTCCAGAACCTCAAAAAGTAGATAATTACGAAATCGGTTTGCGTGGTAGATGGAATAAAGTTCAAGCATCTTTATCTGCTTTCTATAACGAATCAGAATTGGGTACTACCTTCACAGCCCCGGGAACAGTTATCCGCGCACCGGAAAGAATATATGGTGTGGAAGCAGCCCTCGACGTAAAACCCAGTCCCAGTTTTGCTTTGGGTGGAACTCTTACTTTAACTGGTGGTGAAATTGATATTAATGATGATGGTAACTACAGCGCTTTAGATGGATTTCGGATTCCACCATTAAAGCTGACGGCTTATGTGGAGAATGAAACTCTACCAGGATGGAGCAATCGTTTGCAAGCTTTATTTTCGGGGAATCGAGACTTGTTTGCAGATAATACCCGTTTTGGTAGAAGACCTGTAGACAGCTATTTCGTATTAGACTATATCAGCAGCATTAAAATGGGTGCGGGAAGATTGCAAATTGGTGTGGAAAATCTTTTAGATAACCAATATTTTCCCGTGGTTTCTCAATTACAGGCAAGCAATAGCTCTTATAGTGCTGGTAGAGGTAGAACTTTAAGCGTTAGATATTCCGTAGATTGGTAAGCTCCAATGCAAATTTTTCTCAATACCATGCTAATTAGTTTAGCTATACTTCCTTCCGGCTAAAGATGATTGCTGATTAAAAAAACCGATGCTTGACGCAGAGAGCGCTGAGGAAAGAGATAGAGAGAGATAAGTAAAGTTGTCTTCTTCCTAACAACCTTATAAACTAACTAGTAATTGCTAAAATATATCATTAAGGAGGAGGTTAGAATTTGGTAGCAATTGATGCTCATAACCTAAAAATTGCTTATGACCGCACAATCGTTGTTTCTGACCTCTCCATCACACTCCATGAGGGTGAAATAACGGCTTTGTTGGGGCCAAATGGTTCGGGGAAAAGTACGGTATTGCGGACTCTAGCTAGATTGTTGCAACCGAATCGAGGTGCAGTTTATATCAACGGTCGCAATATTGCTAAAATGCCGACAAAACAGTTGGCGCGACAGTTAGCAATGCTACCTCAATTATCAGAGATTCCACCAGCAGTGACCGTTAAGGAATTGATCGGTTACGGACGCTATCCCCATCAAAATTTACTGGGGGGATTTTCCTCAAAAGATATTGCGGCGATAGAGTGGGCAATGGAAGTGACA
>JBARZF010000287.1:0-10611 GCA_049649675.1 Rivularia sp. (in: cyanobacteria)
AACTTTTGCGCTGGACGCAAACAACGCTTTGGGAGATGAAACCTCTACTCAGCTTGGTGCAAACCTGGTTGAGCAAGTATTGTCAATGAACAAAGAATCCTCGCACCTTTAGGTCGAGGAGTGTCAAATCTGTACCCAGGGGTATGTCACAATCGTTAATTAACCCTGTGTTTAGATAGCAAGTTGATTGTGAAGCGCTAATCTCTAACCAATATTGATGATATTGTGGCTCATCACTAATTTCTTTTCTTAGGAGTAAATTAGGTGAAGGAGCTACTGAGAATAACGGTAATACCCAGGGGAAATTGATCTGTTTCTCTAGGAGGTAAAAATGAATAAAAACTATAAGATATTCTGTAATTCAGCCAAGGTGCTGGGAGCTATTGGCAGCGGATTACTGATAGGTTTAGCCGCAATCGGGCAAACAGCAGTTGCTGAAACACCTATTAATGAATCTATTTCCAAACTTAACCCTTGTCCGAGTATTTTCTACGAAAAACCTCATGATGAGCGGGTTTTAGTTCCTAATGGATGTATCCCTAATGCTTTTACGCTAAAAATGATCGAACAAGGGATGATTTATATTCCCACTGTTCCTGTAACTCCAACAGCAGAACAAATCAGGTTAGGAGTTGGTGGGGAAGCACTTACTGGAACTGTAAATTCTTGTCCGCGTATTTATTACGAGGAACCTTTTAATGAAAGAAACGTTGTACCTTTAGGATGTCCTCCTAATGCTCTGACAATGCGATTGTCTGAACAAGGAATTAGTCCCGAACAAAGATTTCCTTATCGTCAGCGACAAGTTGATATAATTCCACCTCCCGCACCAGAAACGAGTTTCGTGGCGATCGCCACAGTGATGCCTATAAACGCCCTTATCGATGTGAAGTTGAGGAATGACACCAACACGGCTATTACCTATCAAGCCATTGGACATACTGGAGAACGGACTTTGTTAGGTAAACAAGAGGTGACATTGCGTGGTTTGTCTTTACCGCTGACACTAACCACAGTTCGTCAAGATAAAGGGTTGTTAAAAATTCTTCCTCTATCTACCTCCTCAACTGGGGTTTTAGAGTTGTCTTTGGATGAGACTACTAATTTCAGCGAAAGTCAAACTAGCATTATGATTCAACCACAAGGCGGAGTCTACGCGAATTAATATCTAGAGATTTGTTACAGAAGTGAAGAAATGACTTCGCCAGTAATTCTCGCGAAGTCATTTACCATATTAACCAAGCGAATCCTCATCTTCTTGCTCAGAGCCAGTAATATCGAGTAAATAATCATTCAGGACATGAATTTCTTTCTGTAACCGATCAAAAATACTTTATAAATGTTTTCCGGAGATGTCTATTAGAGACGTAACGCCCGACTACATCTCTACAACAGTTTTACGTTTACTACAAAATGTAAACAATTTAATATCACCTGGCGGTTACGCAATACCTACGCTACGCTAGCCGCTAATATAGCTTAATTCAGCAATGCCCCTTTCAAGGAAGATTCTCGCGAGTGATGACTCCATGCAAATTGATATGATCCCAATCACCATCTTGAATCGGCTTACCTGCATAAGAAAATCGAACTCCTTTAATCCAATCTCCTTTATAGTTCGGTTGGACAAAAGTTCGTGCTAAAGTCGCACTTGTAGCATAACCACCCGCACTACCTTGGAAATAACCATAGCGCCAACTTCTTCCCGAACAACCAGGAATAGAAGGGGGTGTAGTTCTTTGTTTCATCCAAGGATGTTCGTCCAAGTTAACCATCGCGATACCATTGTCTACGCTTTTGACTTCTATTGGTAAATCGCAAAATTTGTAACGCGAAATTAGGGTAGATAATTCCTCTAATTTTTGCGTTTGATTGAGCTTGTCATCAAAACTTACGTATAAATCGGTTTGAACTTTAGTTACCTGTTCGTCCATACCGTATACTGCGAGATTTTTTGAGGTTCCTGTTATTTGATACTGATCCCCCACCAGTATTCCTAAACCAAAACCAACTACCGTAGTTACAAATAAACTTATCCAGAGCCTATATTTATTTTTCAGCATATCTAAACCTCTACTTTTACTGTCAGCATTAAAAGATACTCGGCGATGCATCCAGTCTTTATTCGTAAATGCTTTTTATTATCTATCCTCTTCAATTAATTAGAGAATGGCGAGCAATGGGGAATAATTATTAATCTAGGAGATAAGTTTGAGAATATTGTGAGGAAAATATTTTATAGTACACATCTATTTATGAAAACGAGGGAAGCAATCTCAAAACTTTGTGGTTGCCTCCCTAAAGTCGTACTGACGGTTATGCAAACTGTTTTATGCAGCTGTATTCACTTCAGCAGTTGCACGTGGAAAAAAATGTTAGTCAGCGACTTCCCCAATAATCATGTAAGAGATTTCTTCTATTCGAGAACCACCTGTACCTTTCCACTCAATTTCCAAGTAGTCTCGATTGACAACAGTATCGTTTATCCGGAGATAATCTGTTTCAGTCCTTTCTCTTGAAATGGGTCTTTCTGTCTCTTGTATCTTAATCTCCCGCATTGAAACAATTTTACAAGGTACATCTCGAAATCTTCTTCTAGGTCCTAATTCTTGCGCTTTACTTGCTTGCGTTAAAGTTCCGGTAACTCTATGATCTATGAAATGGATTGTCGCATTTCCAGAGGCATAATTGCGAGTTACCAAAATACCCGATAAGACTCTAACAGACATTTTATTACCCTCCTAAAATTCCAATTTCTAATTGGAATTTTGTTAATAACTAACAGCTGAATAGCTGACGTTTAGAAGTTGTACAACAATACCGTCAAACTAAACTACAGTTTTCTTCAACTGATTTATTATCTTCAATTTCTAATTTATAAGAAAAATATGAGAAACTTGTGAAGGTATAAAAAGAATGGTCATAATTAACACTACTTTTATCTAAGAGTCAAATTTACTGTTAATTACTCAAATGCTTTCATTGCTAAGCTATTGACTGATTAACTATTATACTATCTCTTATTAATTGCTTGCTTAGCGTATATAATACGACTCTCACATCCGTAAATCGATCTATTGCAGAGAACTTGAAAAACTTAATTTTAGCGATAACATTAAGGTTTGAATTATCAACTATACCCAACATGGCAGTATTGAACATATGCTTTGAGCCAGTTTTTTGAGAAAAATGTGACAACACATAGCAAGTTAACAGGGAGTTAAAATCCCTACAAGTGAAGATAAATCCCACAGTCTCACAAATTCCTCACATTTTTAGGTTTCTATAGTTATTAGATAGGAACTAGGGGAAACCACTATGAAACTTCCTGCTATCACAAATCTGGTCAAGAAATTTTCTCAAGAACCTCCCCTTGGTTGGTCGCAACTGAGCCATCAAAAAATTCGTTTGCTAATAGCAATGTCAGGAATTGCTTTCGCTGACATCTTAATTTTTATGATGTTGGGATTTAAATCGATGCTATTTGATGGTTCAGTTGTGGTTCACGAACATCTAAATGCCGATTTAGTTTTAGTTAGCAAGCGGACAAAAACTTTATTAGAAACCCGAGGTTTCCCTAAAGCATATTTATATCAAGCAACTGATGTTAAAGATGTTGCTTCGAGTAGTCCTTTATACTATTCTTTTGGTGCCTGGGTCAATCCTTGGAAAAAAGAAATTGCACCAGTTGCTGTAATTGCATTTGACCCATTTCGTCCAGTTTTCGATTTACCGGAATTAAATCAGCACTTAGAGCAGATTAAATTACCCAACGTAGTTTTGTTTGACCGCAAATCTCAACAATCAGCTGGTCATGTGGTGGAATCTTTTAATCGAGGAGAAACTATTACTACGGAATTGTCCGGTCGTAGAGTCAAGGTTGGTGGAATTTTTACCTTGGGAAGTACGATGTTCATTCGCGGTAATATTGTCACCAGCGACCAAAATTATTTACGCTTGTTTGGTTCTAACAGTATCGATAAAGTTCACGTTGGTGTTCTCAAGCTGAAACCAGGAGCAAACCGTGAAATAGTTGCCCAAAATTTGCGATCGCGATTACCCAGCGATATCAGAGTTTTGAATCGTCAAGAGTTTAAGAAATTGGAATTAGCCTTTTGGTCGAACGAACATCCTGCGGGTACAATTTTTAACTTTGGCGCAATTATGGGGTTTATTGTTGGAGTCGTAATTGTCTACCAAATCTTATACACCGATATCAGCGACCATTTGCCCGAATACGCGACCTTAAAGGCAATGGGTTATTCAGACGGTAGTTTGTTAGCTGTAGTTTTTCAACAAGGAATTATAATTGCCCTTATCGGATTTGCACCAGGATACGTAACCTCAATCGGTATGTATGCTCTCCTTGGAAATCTAACGCGGATACCCTTGGCAATGAAAGCTACTGTCGCATCGCAAGTATTAATTGCCACAGTTTTAATGTGTTTGATATCAGCGGCGATCGCCATGCGAAAACTTCGTTCTGCCGACCCTGCGGATGTATTTTAACTAGAGGAGGAGCTATGGAAGCTGTTGTCACCGTTCGCCATCTCTGCCATGCTTTTGGTAAAGGTGATTTATGTAAGCCAGTTTTAGATGATGTCAATTTAGACATTTACAGAGGTGAAATTGTCATTATGCGCGGACCATCGGGAAGCGGTAAAACCACTTTGCTGACATTGATTGGTGGTTTACGTTCGATTCAGCAAGGTAGCGTTCGCGTATTTGGTCGAGAATTATACGGTGCAAGCAAATCGCAGTTAGTCAAAATTCGCCAGCAAATTGGATTTATTTTTCAGTCTCATAATTTACTTGAATCCCTCACAGCACAGCAAAATGTGGGAATGTCACTACGCTTGCATGAGAATTTGTCGATTGGGGAGCGTATCGCGAGGTCACAGGCAATATTAACATCTGTCGGTTTAGGGGAACGCATCGATTATTACCCCGAAAAGCTTTCTGGTGGACAAAAACAAAGAATTGCGATTGCTCGTGCATTGGTGGGTGAGCCTTTACTCGTACTTGCAGATGAACCTACAGCAGCATTAGATAGTAAATCTGGTCGAGATGTGGTAAATATCATGCAAAAACTAGCCAAGCTACAAGGAAGTACTATTTTGCTAGTGACTCACGATAGCCGCATTTTAGATGTTGCCGATAGAATTTTACGGATGGAAGATGGGCGGGTAACTCAAGATACATTACTAAAAACTTGAAATTAAATCCTTCACTTTTATAGCTTCTGGCATAGCTGTTAACAATAATAGTCAGATTCGTGCAGTCATGCAATAAGTTATAGATGACCGACGAAATATCAATGCTTTAAGTATTTCTTGAAATTTACACTAGGAGATACAACGCCGGTATCTACCTTTTTAATTAAAAACTGCCAAAGCGGTAGAAATAGAAATCAATAAAAATTTCTCAACTGCTGGTATTTATTATCAGCAGTTATCGTTTTACGGCTCACGCCGATGAAGTTGTAAAGCTCTGTGGGGGAAGATTCTCCCGCAAGACTTCACGTGAAGTCCGTAAATCAAGGATTAAAAAATGAAAACTCTACAAGAAATAGCCAGCGAGCTAAACCAATTTTATGGTTCAGCGACTCTCTACAAACAAAGCCGACAAATTCATCAAAATTTACTACTCAGGTGTCAGCGATGAAAATCATCTTCAAGAAATGATGCAAGAACTAAAAAATTTGGCATTAGATACAGACTTACAAAAGTTAGAAATTGATTATCAGCACAACTGTGAAATCAAGGTATGAACAGCAGATTATCACGATTCATCTTGGTGCTGATTACCGAAACTTAAGGTACTGAAATAATGCAATAGAAAGAGGGCTTACGCCCAATAGAGCAATGAAAATTTAGGAGATATCTGTCTTATGGCTACACGTAAATCCTCTGCACCAAACTTTCAAGCAATCGATGATTCCGTTTTAGGCGAATATGGAGTTAGCAACTACTCTGAACGCTTATACTCAAAAGTTTACTATTCCATTCGTTCTTTATGTGGACTTCTCGCCAAACGTAGTTTCCAAGATTTTAATTGAGATGCATTTAAAGAACGCTTCGCCTCGGATTTCGGAAAAGTTGAAGAACAGCGTTACTCCCTAGAGCAATTGCTTGAATTTGCTAATCGTAAATTCGGTAAAACACTTGAAGATTTGGTAGTACGGTTGGGAATTATCTTGGCAGCGCAGACGAGAATATGCTGCGCGAGTAAATGCGAGCGTTAATCCTCAAGTAGAAGCTGAGAATTAATACCGTAATTACAAACTAAATTAAAGGGGATAAAGCAAGTTTTATTCCCTTTTTTGTTGCCAAAAATTATTTCAAATACATCATCACTTCCAACAATTTTCGCTTCAGAAAAATCAAAATAATTTTCCGTTATTAATATGTTGAAGAATAGTTACATCGTTTGGGAAGGGGCATCTTTGATTGACAGTTCACCTATAGTTCTTATCTTAACGGGATTCGTTAATCACACGTCTAATCGCAAGACAGGTAGGGTTTTACAGTCTTGGATTATTAAACAAAAAATTTTACCAACAGAAGCTGCAAAAAAGGGTTTCGACAAAGCAATTTGTGGAGAATGCCCGATGAAATTAAGTCGGTTAGGTAGTTGCTATGTTAATCTCGCTGTGACCAATAATATTTACCGAAAGTACGAAACTGGAGCTTATCCCTATTTTAGCAAAAACGAAATAGAAGTTTTGAAAAGATATCGTTATCCGATCAGAATTGGTTCCTACGGCGACCCTACAGCAGTACCTTTTGATGTCTGGGAACCGATTATTTCTGCATCAGGAAAGCATACGGGCTACACACATCAATGGTTTCGCAATGACTGTGACCTACGCTGGCAAAAATATTTAATGGCTTCCGTACAAAGCTTGGCAGAAGCGCGTATTGCTCAAAACAAAGGTTGGAGAACTTATAGAATTATGACTCCTGATGCACCTTTAAGTGATAACGAAATCCTTTGTCGTCATACAGAAAATGAGATAAGAAAGTGTGAATTTTGTATGTTGTGTAATGGCAGTTCTGACAAACCACATATTGCTGACAGAGTTCATGGATTGAAGTGGAAAGTATCAAATTTTGTGAAATATTCCCAGTTACTATCTAATTAATTGAAATGAAAGTTTGTGATTAATTATCATCAGTTACATATCACAAGTTTTCAAAATAATTCAAAATATTTTCGCGTTTGTTATAGTAATGACTGAAGTTTTAAGTGAACCTCAATTTCAGATACTCACTCATCCAAAAACAGGAATTAAAACCGGAAGAATTTACTTCCCTGCGCTTTTCTTGGCTGATTATCATGAAAGTATTTCTCAATGGCTTCAAAGACAAGAAATTATCTACGATGAAACAGATTTGAAGCAATATCCAGACGGCTCGTTTCGACTTTATTTTAGGACAAATAATTCTCTGTTATTTGAATACTTGCAGCTAATAAAACCCCTCACGGGGAGTAAACAGTAGTTTCTTTTCGGTAATAGCGGTGAAATAAATGATGAAATCAAAATATCGAAATTTTCTAGGTGATGCGAGCAACCAATATTTAGCTATTCCTCATCCTCAACCAATAATATCCCAAATTCCGGAACCAGAAAAAATTAAGCATACTCTAACTGGTTCTAGTAAAGCTGTAATTGGAACAATTAGAATTTTACATCAACTTGGCGGAGGCAAATGTACGCGATTGGACTCCGTTGTTGCCAACTTCTAATCCGGGAGTTGCTTGTTTTTAGTATTTTTGCACAAGTTATAAATGGTCAGCTTAGTTCTGATTTAAAAGCAATACTTGTTTTTTGGAGAATCAAAGAACCACTTCCTGGGTGTCGAGCATTTTCTTATTTTATGGATAAAGACCCAAGAATAGACCCAAATATCTTGAAAACTAAATTTGGTAATCTTCCGAGTGACCCAACTGAACAGAATCGTCTTTGGTATAAAATATATAAGAAACATGAATCAAAGACAGCAGTTGAAGATGCACATCAAAAGTTTCTTTTAACGAGAGATTTGGCTGGCTTTAGTTTTTTATTCTTGGTAGTTATGGGTTTTGCTGGATATTTTTTATTGCCCAATTTGCACATTTGGACAATATATACATCCGTACTATTCTTGATGTTTTTGATTACTTCTCAGGCAGCGAGAAACTATGGCATAAAGTTTGTAAATAATGTTTTGGCTGAAGAAAGTAGCGTTTAAGGAGAAAGTTTTAAAAATTAAAAGAGGAGAAATTATTCTCGCGATTAATTCCTCTTTCTCAAATCAGAAGTAATTTTATCTAACCTATCATTAGCATCTCTAGCAAATTTGAAGCAGTACACAGAAGAAGCCGCACCACCAATAGCAGTGAGCGTTCCAGAAGCAACAGTAGCATTAAGCAAAAGTGCTGTCCCTCCCGCAGTTACTCCACTGCATATAGCTGCTGTAATTAAAGCTAAATTGAAACTTTGGCGAGCTTGACGCAAGCGCTCTTTAGCAATGCTCAGTTCAACCTGCTAGTATAATTTGATGCCTACATGCTCCAGTCTGACTGAAAACCAATCGCACAAAACCGAATCGCTCGATTAACGCTGGTTTCCATCCAGCTAATTGAACGCGATACTCCTGAGTTTCTTTCATGAAGGATTTGTCTTCCTAACCCTGTGACTTGGTAATACTTACGCCGCGCACCACCAGATTCTGGGTCAGTTTGTTCGCCCCAACGCGCTTTTACCAAACCCTTTTTCTCCATTCGGTGCAAGGTTGGATACAAGCTACCAAACCCAATTTGACGTTTGCCTTCACTTGCCTCATTGATGGCATTTATAATTTGCAGCCCGTAAAGTTCTTTGCTAAACAGCGCTGTCAATAGGTCTTCTTCTAACGCTGACAGGGTAATTGATTCATCATTTTTTTTCTTCGGCATGGGTAATACAAATAAGATAATATTGACAATTTAAATGTATTATACTTTTTTGATATACGTAGTAACAAGTGCTTTATACGACATATGATGCTTTTGATGAATTTGCTCTTATATGAAACTAAAAAAACTGCTCTGAAAAAATCAAAGCAGATTTAGATATAGTTATACGGTTATTGGTTTTTATGGATAAATTTTGTTTCTTGAGAACAGATGCAATACTATTGTTTCAAGGCTTTTATCCAATTAATAACTTTTCTTATACCAATACCTTCGCCAATTTACGAGGGTGAGTTGATGCTCAAACTCTCATTTTTCCGAAGCTGGGCAAAAACGATCAGTCCTAAAAATTCCTTCCGGCTTTCTCGCAATGCTTTTTAGGATATTTCACGAAGGATAAAGGGTTTGAGAGTCTAAAATACCTTGTCAGATAAACGCTTATATATGAGTGATTTTGCCAATTTTTCCAAAATTATTGTAGGCTCTTTTTTTGGCAAAGGTATTGTTATAGTTCAATATTTTAAATAAAGATTAACAAGCCGCTTTTCTAAGAGGGTGTTTATTAATAAAAATAAAGGCAATCGCGATCATTTATTGTATTTTTTTAATTTAGTGTAAGTCGATTGCATAATTGCTAACCTGTTTTAGCTAGGATAAAACATGGTGATATATATAGGTGAGCCTCGTTCAAGGCACTATCGCACTCCTAAGTTCACAACGCCGCCGGATAAAACAGAGGCTTAACGCTGCGTGTATCGCACCGCAAATAGTACTAATCCTTAAATATCAAATGAAAGCAACGCAGTAATATACCTACCGAATAATGATATGACTTACCATCAAACCAACCTTCAATAGTCTTTTGGTTGTAGCCTGTTAATGCTGATAATGTTGCTGTAAAAGCTTTCATGTAGCCATGAGGATTCCGTTCCCCATCGTAAGGAATTTCTATTCCTGGATTCCAGATAGTAAAATACTTGCTAGTGCTAGTAGCAATGAGATTATCAATCTTTGGGATATAAACACGGGCAAATGCTTTAAAAACTTTAATAACTTGATTAATACATAAATTATTGCAAGATGTCGCCTGGCAAGACCTAAACATTTTTGTTGCTTGGTATTTTTCGCTTGAGGCTATTTAATCGCAATATAAATATATTTACTAAAGTATAAAGTTTTCATAAATGCACAAAATATATGCGTACAAACACTAGACAAAATGTAACTTATGGTTAATTATTAAACAGTATTAATCAATGGCATGAAATAAAAAGCTAGGAGAATTAAAACTCAGGGTGTAGTTAGTCGAAGCGAGTTATTTTACTGGCTAATTTTCTCCGTTGCTACTTGAAAATCAATGATATTTAGCTTCTACCAAAGCAAAAGAATGACTTCTAAACCTACAAATTAAGTTTAGTTGTTTAATTCTTTATGTATTGAATAAGTGCTAAGTACCAATCATTTCAGATTGGAGAGAATTTGTTTGGCTTTAAACCCACAACTACTTATTTATCTATTCCTACTTAATAAGAATGTCTAACAATATTGGTTCTTCATTACATAGTATGCTTAAATTTTAAGAAATAAAGCTGAAACTCCTGCTGTCAAACAAAATTATCCGCTCTTTTGATTAAATTTATTTAATCAAATGTTTTTCTCGCTGTTCCCTGCTCC
>JBARZF010000288.1:0-1949 GCA_049649675.1 Rivularia sp. (in: cyanobacteria)
GTAGCTAGTCCACAAGTTCAGCCTCATGTTTTAGCATTAGCAAAATATCGGCAAACTCAGCTAGCAGAAGCCAAACTGCAACAAGGAGATAGAGCCGGTGCTGCGACTATGTTGCAAACCGCAGCCAAAACAGCTTTGCAGATGGGAGATAACAGCGCAGCAACCGTTTTACAAACCTCTGCAACTCGCTTGCAATCTGGAGAAGAACTTTCAGAAGCTGACAAGAAAAAAACCAGAATCGTTTCTAAAACTACATTGCAAGATTCGTAATAGGTAATATGTAATAGGGAATGGGTAATAGGGTGGGGAGACAAGGGGACATTTTTAAAGTAGCGAGTAATGAGTAATACTCCGCGCCTCTTAACTCCCAATTCCTAACTTCGCGCCAATAGCACTTAATATGAAAGTCAATAGAATCCACCATGTAGCGATTATTTGCTCGAATTACGAAGTTTCTAAACATTTCTATACAGAAGTTTTAGGCTTTTCTATTATTCAAGAAACCTTCCGCGATTCGAGAAATTCTTACAAATTAGATTTAAAAGTTGGAGAAAACGACCAGATTGAACTATTTTCCTTTCCTAACCCACCTGAAAGATTCAGTAACCCGGAAGCTTGCGGTTTAAGACATCTTTGCTTTGAAGTGGATGATATAGAAGAAACCGTTAGCTGTCTAAAATCAAAAGGTGTAGCCGTGGAAGATATCAGAATTGATGAAATAACTGGTAAACGATTTGCTTTTTTTAAAGATCCCGATAATTTACCATTAGAAATTTACGAAACTTAAATTAAAATTTAACTGTCGCGAATACTCTAATTTCATAATTTTCACCGTTATCAAAGCAGATTAAACAGAAAGGCATACACAAATATTCTAACTAAAAAAAGATTCATTCCTCTTTCAAGTGGAATAAAATTTTTTAATTTATGACAATGAATATTGTGTATTCTATGCTATCCACCCTATTCTAGAATAAGTTACTCTTAAACATCACTTTACAAGCTTAAAGCAATAGTGAATGAATTTAAAAGTAATCTAAATAAATCCAAAGGTATTAGCTATTCTGAATAATATTTATAAATCTGGGTAATTTTACATATTTAATCATTAAAATACTATACAGGTTTAAATAAAAAGTTTTTGTGAAAAAAAAGACTATTCCCTATGTGTATTTGCTATGGTTGTGAAATACAAAACCTAGCGGATTTTAGAGTTTACTTAAATGAAAAAGTTTTTGTTTTACCTTTAAACGTCCCATGCAATAGAAAATAATTAAATAAATATTTGCTTTTGTACCTTAATTGGTTTTGCAATATATCAATCGATGAGCATCTAAATTAATTATTAATTGCTGTAAATATACTGCTTATAAACAAGCTATTAATAAGCATTTTTATCTCTTATCAAAAAGTCATTATATTGTCACACCAATATGACAAAATAATGATTAACCGTGTTTAAAATTGTCATTTTCAAAATCAAAGTATAATATTGAGTCTAGCTTTATGAATTATTCAGTAGAAATGCAATCACAGTTGATCGTAACTTGTGTCAAAGATTTAACCCATCTTAAATACGGCAGCTTAAGTAAATGGTCGTTATATAGTAGTTTCACGGTAAAATATGAATGGCACTGTCCGGAGAAAGACAGTCATCGCAAGCAAGAAATAGACTTTGAAAATTTGCCATTAGAAGCACAAATTCTGATCGCAAAAAAAGCTATTAAAAGTCCTTTGCTGAAGATACTTGAAGACGATAAGCAATTAATGCTGGTTCATCTTGCCGTGATGAATCACAAATAAAGCGGTGCATAAATTTTTGCTCGTACTTCTAAACGTAGCGCTCCCCCCTTTCCAAAAACTACCTCAGAATGGAATACTTCTAAACAGAAACTTCTAAAAACCATTGTGAAACGTAAATTAGTTTTTGTTATTTTTGTATTCCTATT
>JBARZF010000289.1:0-19364 GCA_049649675.1 Rivularia sp. (in: cyanobacteria)
CATTACCACCATCGACTTCCCAACAAATTGCCGATGCAGCTAATTTAAACGAACGCTATGTAAGAGAATGGTTGGGAGCAATGGTAACGGGCAGAATTATCGAACATAATCCAGATAATAATACTTACTATTTGCCTCCCGAATATGCACTATTTTTAACAAGGGATGCAAGTCCTGATAATATAGCAAGTTTTGCTCAATATATTCCGCTGTTAGGAAATGTAGAAGATAAAATTATCGATTGCTTTTATAACGGTGGTGGTGTTCCCTATTCTGCTTACAAACGTTTCCATCAAGTAATGGCAGAAGACAGCGGGCAAACTGTAGTTGCAGCTTTAGAAGAATTTATTTTACCGCTAATTCCCGATCTAGAAACAGCATTAGAAAATGGTATTGATGTGCTAGATGTTGGTTGCGGTAGCGGGCGTGCGTTAAATTCTTTAGCTAAAACATTTCCTCAAAGTCGGTTTACTGGTTACGATTTTTCCGAAGAAGCTATTAATACAGCTAAAAATGAAGCTGAAAAACTTGGTTTAACTAATATCCAATTTCAAATCAAAGATGCTGCAACCATTAACGAAGCTTCTCAATACGATTTAATTACCACATTTGATGCCATTCACGATCAAGCAAAGCCAGATGTAGTATTAAAAGCAATATTTAACGCATTGCGTCGCGACGGTATTTATTTAATGCAAGATATTCGGGCTTCAAGTAATGTTGATGGTAATTTAGAACATCCCGTAGCACCATTATTATATACAATATCCTGTATGCACTGCATGACAGTTTCTTTAGCAGCTAATGGAATGGGACTAGGTGCAATGTGGGGACAAGAAAAAGCTTTAGAAATGTTAGAAGAAGCAGGTTTTAGCAGCGTAGAAATTAAACGGCTAGAACATGATTTTCAGAATAATTATTACATTGTTAGAAAACAGTGAACAGTTAACAGTGAACAGTTAGCAGTGAGCAGTGAACAGTGAGCAATTATCAATTACCAATTAATTATTATGTGTAAACTTTGTACCTTGTCTATAGGTTTTCAGCAACGAAATAAGGCTAAACCTTCACTTTCAGATACCAGTAAATTATCTGCACTTGTCAAACGTAAAATTCAAAATAAAACAGCAAAAAGTAATTTAAAGTCTGTTAACTGATAACTGTTCACTGATAACTGATAACTGTTCACTGCTCACTGTTCACTGTTCACTGATTACTGTAAAACCGGAAATACCCAAACAAATAAACCACATTCACCGATATCATTAAACCTCTAACCCAATAAGAACGAAATCCTGAAAATAAATAAACAGTAGAAGCTAAAACCAGCGACATTTCAATAAAAGCTACTATTGCCCCATAATGATTGGCATCCCAATAAGAAAAAGGGCTAATAAAACGGTAATCGCTAAAAGGGTAAAAGTGACGGTGAGCATCATCGTTGTGAACTGGTAAATCCAATAAAGAATGCATCACCATACTAATAAATCCGATTTCTACAACTTTCCATTTTGCAAAATGGCAAATTAAAACCCCTATTAAAGCTAGGGGTATCGAGTGAAAAATGCTGACAATATTTTGCCAAAAAGGTTGAAAGTATATTTCACCCCAAATTTTACTACTTGGATAACGGTAAACGAATTTCATTAAAAAATAGAATATAAAAATCGGTACATCTGGTATAACTGCACCAATAAAAATTGCCAAACTGGCTTTATTTCTAAGTTTTTCGCTGAAAGCAACTAAATTGAGAATAGCGTGAGATGGAGTGTTCATTATTCGATGCAGGGATTTTAGATTTTAGATTTTGGATTAACAATTGTAGAGATGTAGCACTGCGCCCCGTCTCTGTAATCAGGAGTAAAAAATTTGAGATTTGAAATTTGAGATTAAATATCTTTAGCTGTTATTCCCCATTCCCCATTCCCTATTCCCCCTTTCCCTTCTTTCAACAATTTACTGGCATTATCGCTATCTAATGGCTTCGAGAACAAATAACCTTGTCCGTATTCGGCACCTAGCCTCAGAAGTTTTAGCTGTTGCGATTTTGTTTCTATACCCTCAGCAACTACATCCATTCCCAAGTTATCACTAAGCATGATGATAGTTTTAACAATCGCTGCATCTTCATCAGCATCAGTCATGTGACTAACAAAGGAACGATCAATTTTTAAAGTATTAATTGGAAAGCGGTGTAAATAACTTAAAGAAGAATATCCCGTACCAAAATCATCAATGCTTATCTGTAGGTTTAAACTCCTCAGTTGCAGCAGTACAGATATAGCAGCTTCTACATCTTGCATAGCTACACTTTCAGTAATTTCTAATTTTATAGTCTGTGGATTTATCCCGTTTGCCTTGAGCAGTTGTTGAATTATTTCGACTAAATTTTCTTGAGCTAACTGATTTCCCGAAAGATTAATACTCATCATCAGTGGCGGGTTGGAAGGGAATTGTGTTTGCCAAACTGATAACTGATGAAAAGCTGACTCTAAAATCCATTTTCCCAAAGAAATAATTAGCCCCGTGTCTTCTGCTATTGGGATGAATTCTACAGGAGAAACAAATCCTCGCTGGGGATGATTCCAGCGTACAAGTGCCTCAAAACCAGCAATTTTATTGGTTTTTAGACAAATAATTGGTTGATAGTTTAAATAAAATTCCTCTTTGTCTATAGCCCGACGTAATTCTGCTTCTAGCTGCAAACGGTTTTTGCTATGAGTATACATACCCATAGCAAAAACTTCGTGACGGGATTTACCTAAGTCTTTAGCCCGATACATGGCTGTGTGGGCATCTCGCAGTAAATCCGCTGGTTGATGTTTGAGTTCACTTTGATTGAAAGCAATACCAACACTGAGACTAGTAAATATCTCTTGCTGGTTAATTTTGAAGGGCAAACTCATTTCTTGTTGCAGGAAATCAGCTAATTGAATTGCTTGGTTGCTTTCTGCTATATTTTCGATCAAAATAGCAAACTCATCTCCTCCAAGCCTTGCTAATGTTCCTTTTCCTGCCACAGAGGCTTTTAATCTATGAGTAAAATCAGTTAAGAATTTGTCGCCAAGATAATGACCAAAACTTTCATTTATCAGTTTGAAACTATCGATATCTAAAAACAGTACGGCAAATCGGTGATTTTGGTTCTTTACATCCGCTATCGCCCATTCCAAATGCTGTAAGAAAAGTTGTCGATTGGGTAGTCCAGTTAAGACATCATAATAATTGTTATAAACTGCTCTATAAGCAAGAATAGTGATATTTGTAGCCAAAAATGCGATCGCTGGTGGAATGAAGGGAATCCAGCCTGCTTGGATAAAAAAGCCAAAACAACAGGTAAATAATATTCCCAAGGAAACTATTGTTACCAAGATTTGGAAAAATGGATGCCGTTGTCGCCATGCGAACCAACCCCCAATCAAAGCCCAACTCCATACCCACAAAATTTCTATCCATTCATACCAAAACCAAATCAGCGGTTTTCGATCTAGGGTTGTACTAAGCAGTTGGCTGACAAGTTGAGCGTGTAGCACTACCCCTGACATACTGTGATTTGCTGACTGGCTAGCATTGTAGGGAGTCAAGAAAAAGTCATTGGCACTAGGGGCTGTAGCACCAATCAGCACTACCTTGTCCTTTACCCATTTTGGATCGACTTTACCATTTAAGACTTCCCCAAGCGATACCATTCGTGCTACACGCCGCTCGGAACGATAGGAAATCATTATTTGACGACCGGCATTATCAAGATTTTGATACCCACCTGCATGAGATTCTAGCCGAGGAAATACGGTGTTCCCAAAATGTAAGGCATCCGATGTTACCTTTAAGGAAATATCTTTTTCTTCTAGGTATTTAAGAGCTAATTGTAAAGAGAAAGAATAATGCTTCCTCTCACCTTCGTAGCCAAAAAGAAAATTCCGACGAACTACATTATCATCATCGATAACAACGTCGTTAAAACCAAGTTTGTCTACAGCCATACCAGGAATGGGAGAAACACCTCCTACAGCAGTATCGCCAATATAATAAATCCCAACAATATTATCAGCCTCAAGCTGTTTGAGTAACTCCTCACGCCCCGGTAGTTGGGGGACATTGCGGTACATATCTAAACCAATAACCTTTGGCTGAAACTGTTGTAGCTTCTGTAACACTGTCGCAAGAGTGCGATCGCTAATCGGCCATTGGTTTTCATTTTTAATATCTTCTTCGGTGATTTCTACCACCAATAAACGTGAATCTTCACTCTTTTCGGGTTGCAAGCGCACCATGTAGTCAAAGCTAACTAATTCAAGAAATTGCAACCAGCCAATTTGTTTTACACCCCATACTAATCCCGTCATGATAATACTGGCAGCCACCACCGATTGTTTCCAGTTGAGCGCGATAAGCGATATTTTGACTTGACGCTTGCCACGACTACTAATTGCAGATATCAGAGATAAAAATCGTTGGGAAAATTTAGTCAACACACCTAAAAAACTGATTATTTTTGCATTTAATACCAACAGAACTTAGGGTGCGATGTTCGTAGTAGTACGGAGCCACATTAGTTTTGCAGGGTAATCATGGTTCGTAGTAGCGCGCTGTATTTCATTTATTCCGAGGGGGTTGTAGAGACGTACAATTTTACGTCTCCCGACGTTTGAACCGCACTTACAGTCAACGGAGAAAACGAACCATTAAATGTTGATATTCAAAAGCGGCTCTTGAGCGATCGCACCTAAGTTTTCCTGTTCCAATAGTTGTTTCCATTTAGCAGCCAACTGGGAATCGTGGGGATTCTGACGGCGCAGCTCTGCTAATTTAGCTAATGCATCTTGCCAGTAATTAGCATTGACTTCTCCTCGTTTAATCCACCCATCTACAACAATGTCATAAGCTCGACTTTGAGAATTACACACAATTGACAAGTACCAACGAATTTTCCCGTCTTTCTTGAGATCGATTGATTTAGGTACGCTGACAGTTATAATTCCCGCATCATCACTAGTCTGGAATTTCTTTTCATATAGTGGATTATGTTTTGCATCCGCTATCACAAATTCCACATCCATAGGAGCAGAGGTTTTGGGTAGGTGGAATAACAACTTTGGATCGTTTGATTTGGTTAATACCTGTTTATTTTCTGGTACCAAAGCCATTAAATGCCCAGCAGTATGGCGATCGCATCCCCGCGAGGCAGCCCCTCGTCTACGATTGGAAGAAGGCAAGCCCTCTTTTTGTTGAGTATTAGATTTCTGTGAGGTTTGTGCCGTCACACGAGGGGGCAAAAGGTAGCAACAGGTAACTAAAGTTGTCAAAAATATTGTGATAAATGCTTTTTTCTTAAATTTCATTTTTATTTTTATGCCTGATTTGATACTTTAATTCGCATCAACTGTCTTATCTCTATGAATAGCCCATATATCAATAAAATACCAGAGCAAAACTCCCGATTTAGCTCTCTTTCTATGCCACCAATATAATATATGAGCGATTATTTTTTAGTGTTTTTACTTAAGTAATAACTATGAAAAAATAATCGTTTTAGCTGAATTTTATAGCTTGATTATTTAGATCGAAATCAGCATATTTATTAGACTCAGATCGAAGCTTTACTTAAATATCGAGATCCTGTGAGTTTAGGTTAGGTTTTGGGCAATATGAAGGGTGTGAGTTCTATTATTGTCTTTACCCATCCTGTTCGTTTATGCCACAAAACTGCTTGCAAAGTATCCTGCACCCCTAAATTATTAAGTAATTTTGCCGAGCCGTAACCTTAATACTTGGCAATTTAACAACACATAAAGCAGATAAACGATCGAAAGCTTTATACTCTCAAACTTTGCGGTGCAACATTTCTACATAATCGAATACTTGTAGATTCATATGTAGATTCATATCTTAATTTTTAAAAGCTATTTTGCTCAGAAAACAGGGAACTACCAACATATGCCCAATAAGCCAGATATTAAATTAAAAATACCGTGTTTTTACTATATTGTAATAGGTGTCGTAATTACTTGCTATTTCAGTAAAATCCCCGTAGGCAAAGCCCAAATTTCAGGCGATGGCACTCTTCCCACATCTACGGAAGTTTCGTCAGGAACTTTGAAAGGGTTTGATTTTTTAATTACAGGGGGAACAAAAGTAGGTAATAACCTCTTCCATAGCTTTAAAGAATTTTCTGTTCCCAAAGACGGCTCTATTATTTTCAAAAATGACTCAAATCTAGCCAATATCATCAACCGCGTCACGGGTGATTTGGAATCGAACATCAACGGTTTAATTCAAACTCAAGGTAGCGCCAACTTTTTTCTAATTAATCCCAACGGTATTATCTTTGGTTCAAATGCTTCCTTAAATATTGGTGGCTCCTTTCTTAGCAGTACAGCTAGCAGCATCAAACTTTCCAATGGTGATCAATTTAGCGCTATTAATCCGCAAAAACCCTTACTTACGATTAGCGTTCCTCTAGGTTTGCAATTTGGCAACAAAACTGAAGCTATTGTTAATCAATCTCAAGCTAATGGACTTCAGGGCTTAACTAATACTACCTTGGCACTTGTAGGAGGTAAGATCGAAGGAAACAATGGCAATATCAGCGTTCCCGACGGCAGAATTGAGTTAGGTAGCGTAGAAAAAAATAGTTTCGTCTTTCTTATTCCAAACTCTTACGGATTTGCTTTGGGATATGCAGACTCGCAAAAGTTTCAAGATATTCGGCTCGATAAATCTTCGCTTGATGGTGGTAATATTCAGCTTCAAGGTAAGACAGTAACTTTGAATCAATCCCGTCTTTTTGCAAAAACAGGTGGAATTAACATCAAAGGCGATTTACTGAATATAAATGATTCTTGGGTTCGAGCGATTACCTTTGGTGCCGAAACAGGTGGGGATGTCACTCTTGAAGCCGAGAAAATCAACATTCAAGGAGCGCAGACAATCGTTTCCGCAGAAACCCAGGGCATGGCAAATGTGGGTAAATTAATTATTCGTGCCTCGAATGTGAAAGTAAACGATCTGAGTCTTTTAGTTGCGGAAACTACAGGCTCGGGTAATGGTGGTGATGTGTTAATAGAAGCTCGAAAGTTAACTATCGGCAATGGGGCACGGGTAGGAATCAAAGTTCTACCAGAAGAATCTGGCGAACAATTACCAGTCAAACCTGCTGATTCTATCGATCCTATAAAACCGATAGAAAATGAAAAATTACTTGGCGATGGACTAACTAAACCTAGCGATATTACAGCTACTTCTACTAGCATCAATAATTTTGCAAAAATCAACTCCACCGAATTTGATGCCTCTGATGTATTAATGCAACTACCCTTTATTGCGACAGACGCTTCAAAATTGATTACTCAAAGCTGCAAAACTTCATCAACAGAGGGTAGTACATTCTTCATTACTGGACGAAGTGGTTTACCACCAAGCCCCGATAGCATCTTAAGTAACAGCCAAATTCTGCCAGATTTAGCAACTACCCCAATCGGTATAAATAGTTCAAATAGTTCAAATAGTTCAAATAGTTTATCTAGATATAGAGCCGCAGCATCACCCCAGACAATTTCCCATTCTGCTTCGGCGATTGTAGAAGCCCAAGGAATAATCGTAAATGATAAAGGAGAAATATTCCTAGCTGCACAAGCTCCAAATCTAACTTCTCATACTTGGCTAAGAGCGAGAAATTGTCATGGAAGTTAAAACAAGTTTTTTATATTTGGTAAGTAAAAACCCTTTTAAATATAAATATCTATACAGTCGCTGGTTTCATTTTTATCTAAGGATTTTACTGGCAATAGTTTTAACCTTGTTATTTACGATTGGAGGTGTATTTTCTACCCATGTACAAGCAACACCACAATCGGTAGTAAAAACATTATCTAATGCAGCACAACAAGAACAACTAGGTAGAGAATATTATCAAGCAGATCAATTTTATGCGGCATTAAAAATTTGGCAGCAAACTTTGCGGGTATACCAATATAGAGCAGATAAACTCAACCAAGCCAGGGTTTTAAGCAATCTTTCCTTGGTTTATCAACAGCTAGGGCAATGGAAGCAAGCAAAGATTGCAATTACCAACAGCTTAAAATTAGTACAGCTTAGTAATCCCTATAAAGAACAGTTAAAAGTATTAGCGCAAGCCCTAAACACTCAAGGAACTCTCCAGTTAGCCACCGGAAAACCGCAATTAGCTCTCGAAACCTGGCAAAAAGCAGCAAATACTTACAAAAAAGCCAAAAATGAGACTGGAGTTATTCGCAGTCTTATCAATCAATCCCAAGCTTTAAAATCTTTAGGATTATATCGCAAAGCCCTATCTACTTTAGAAGAAGTAAATCAAATTCTGCATTCGCTTGCAGATTCTCCAACCAAAGCCGTCGCACTGCGTAACTTGGGTAGCAGCTTACGCTTAGTAGGAAACTTAGAAAGAGCAGCAGAAGTTTTGAATGCAAGTTTGACACTGGCTCAAAAATTGCAACTACCATCAGATATTAGTTCTACCTTACTGGCTTTGGGAAACGTTGCCTATACCAACCAAAAGCCCGAATCCGCTTTAGATTTTTATCAACAGGCTGCAAATATTGCTTTGTCGCAATCCGATAAAATTAACGCCCAATTGAATCAATTGAGCGTGTTAATTAAGATGGAAAAATGGGTAAATGCACGGTTGCTAGCAAGTAAAATACAATCACCCTTAATTAAACTTTCCCCAAACCGGACAACAATTTACGCTCAATTGAACCTTGCAGAAAGCTTAATTAACCTGCATCTTGCAAATGTTTCCCATACCCCCGACATGGCAACGATTGCTTCCTCGATCGCCATCAGTCATAAACAAGCGAAAAACTTAGGAGACAAACGGTTAGAAGCATATGCCCTGGGTAAACTGGGTAGCCTTTACGAACAAACTCAGCAATTGTCAAATGCTCAAAAATTGACCGAAAAAGCCCTAATGCTAGCCCAAGCAATCAATAGCCCAGAAATATCATACCGCTGGCAATGGCAACTAGGAAGAATTTTCAAAGCACAAGGAAATATCGAAAGTGCGATCGCAGCTTATCAACAATCAGTCAGCACTCTGCAATCTTTACGTAGCGATTTGCTAGCAGTAGAATCCGATATTCAATATTCGTTTCGGGATAGTGTAGAACCAGTTTACCGAGAATTGGTAGCTTTGCTTGTGCATGGTGAATCATCACAATCCAGTCAAAAATCCTTAAATAATCAAAAATATTTGTTGCAAGCCCGTGAAGTTATTGAATCCTTACAAGTTGCAGAATTAGAAAACTTCTTTCGTGAAGCTTGTTTGGATAGCAAAACCGCTGAAGTTGACCGCATTGATACTCAAGCCGCAGTTATTTATCCTATAATCCTTAAAAATAATTTAGAAATCATTCTCAGTTTGCCACAGCAGCCACTGCACCATTACACAATTGCCGTACCTCAACAAGAATTAGAAACAACTGTAGAAAAGCTGCGCCAAAACTTAGTTATTCGTACCAGATACAGTTTTATGCCCTTATCGAAACAGCTGTATGACTGGTTAATCCGTCCATTAGAAAAAGAATTAGCTAGTAGTAAAGTTAAAACTTTAGTGTTAGTACCAGATGGAGCATTGCGAAATATTCCCATAGGAGTACTCCACGATGGCGATCGATATTTGCTCGAAAAATACAGCATTGCCTTCACACCAAGCTTAAAACTACTACCACCATACAAGCTACAACAGAATAATTTTAAAGTACTCGGAGCAGGGCTAAGTGAAGCCAGACAAGGATTTTCACCTTTGGAATTTGTCGAAGAAGAATTTAATAAAATTAAATTGCAAGTTTCAAGTACAGTTTTATTAAACCAGAAATTCACCCGTGAAAATGTAGAAAATAACTTGCATTCAAACTCTTTTCCCATCGTTCATATTGCGACTCACGGTCAATTTAGTTCCAAAGCAATCGAAACGTTTATTTTAACTTGGAATGACCGGATTCGGATTAATGATTTAGATAACCTACTCGATCGTAATCAACTGCCCAAACAGCAAGCAATTGAGCTTTTGGTGCTTAGTGCCTGTGAAACTGCCGTCGGCGATAGTCGTGCAGCCTTGGGGCTAGCAGGTATGGCAGTCAAAGCAGGGGCACGCAGTACTCTAGCAACATTATGGCCTGTTAATGATGAGTCAACAGCAAATTTAATGGGTCAATTTTACAAGCAGTTAAGTAATACCAAACAAAATAAAGCTGAGGCATTACGCAAATCCCAATTAGCTTTATTAAAAGATCCAAATTACGAGCATCCACTTTACTGGGCACCCTATATTTTAGTAGGGAATTGGTTGTAAGGGAATGGGTTAAACACGATAATCTTTTTAATCGTGTTTTAACCCAACATTTTCTAAGTTAACTCTGATTAATTTGTCAAAAATCTCTTGAAAATATTGAGAGATTTATTAACCAAAAATATTTAATTAATACATTAGATTAGCTATTACCCATAACCCAACGAGTGATGTAAAAGCTCCTGCCCAAAGCATCCAAGGTTGCATAAATGATTGTCTCCCAAAATTTGGTTTATATATTAGTTATCTAAATCAATTTTAAAAGATTCACTTATATAAATAGCTCTATCTTTGGTTCAGAACAAGTGTACCAATTGATATATTGCTAGAGATATATTTATCAAAATTAAAAGCATAGTTGTAGCGCGTTTTATCTAGAGCGTAACGTAATGATAAGGCATATAAGATAAACTCAAAGTGTCCAACCTTCGTTAATTTTATGTCTCGTTGGTTCAATATCGCAGGTCCCTGTAGAGCAGATAAACACTATATGCTCTCAGCCACAAGTCGTTTACCCGACTTGGAAATGCTAATCGAACAAGAAAGCTATTTTGTAGTTCACGCACCTCGTCAAACAGGTAAAACTACCGCGATGCTAGCACTAGCGAAACAGCTTACCGAAAGCGGACGTTATGCAGCAGTTATGGTATCCGCAGAAGTAGGAAGCGCATTTAACAACGATCCAGGTGCAGCAGAATTAGCGATTCTGGGAACTTGGCGCGATACAATTGAAATCCGCTTAGCGAGTGATTTGCAACCTCCTAGTTGGGTTTCTGAGGAAGCAGGACAGCGAATTAGAGCTAGCTTACAAGCTTGGGCAAGAGTTTCACCGCGACCATTGGTGCTATTTATTGATGAAATTGACTCTTTGCAAAACCAAACCTTAATTTCAGTATTACGTCAATTACGCGACGGTTATCCTAATCGTCCCGAAAATTTTCCCTCGTCTGTAGGTTTGATTGGATTGCGGGATGTACGCGATTATAAAGTTGCTTCCGGTGGAAGTTACAGATTAAATACGTCAAGTCCTTTTAATATAAAAGTCAGTTCAATTACGCTCAGAAATTTCAACGAGGCTGAAGTTGAAGAACTATACCAGCAACATACTGACGTAACACAACAAATTTTCACCCCGGAAGCAACAGCAACAGCATTTGATTTAACACAAGGACAACCTTGGTTAGTAAATGCTCTTGCTAAAGAAGTTGTGGAAAAAATAGTTAAAGATAGAAACGTTGCGATTACAAAAGAGCATATTTTACAAGCAAAAGAAATATTAATTGCTCGTCAAGACACCCATCTCGATTCTTTAGCAGAAAAACTTCGAGAAAAACGAGTTAAAGACATCATTGAACCAATGTTAGCAGGACAAACATTAAGCGATACTCCAGCCGATGACCGACAATATTTAATAGATTTAGGATTATTGCGGCGAGATCCAGCCGGAGGATTAGTTATTGCTAACCCGATTTATAGTGAAGTAATTCCTCGCGTTTTAGTACAAGGAACTCAAGATACTTTACCTCACATCAGCCCCAGTTGGTTAACATCAGAAGGTCAATTAAATAAAGATGTTTTGCTTGAAGCATTTATTAAGTTTTGGAGACAGCACGGAGAACCATTATTAAGCAGTACTAGCTACCACGAAGTCGCACCTCATATAGTATTGATGGCTTTTTTACATCGTGTCATTAACGGTGGTGGAACATTAGAACGCGAATATGCAATTGGTAGAGACAGAATGGATTTATGCTTAAGATATGGAAACGTTATTTTAGGAATAGAATTAAAAGTATGGCGCGATAAGAAGCGTGACCCTCAAGAAGAAGGGATCGAGCAATTAGAATCGTATTTGGCACGCTTGGGAGTAGATTTTGGTTGGTTATTTGTGTTTGATAGACGTAAGAATGCGTTACCAATTGAAGAACGTTTATCAACGAAAGTTGTGACTACAGAAAATCAGCGTTTGATTACTGTTGTGAGAGCTTAAAGTTAGAAGATAGTCTTAGCTAAAAATAGTTTTGGCGATTGTGCGAAGTTACCAATCATTACTTACTTGAGTAGCAAAATTTCCATATTTAGATTTTTATAGCACCAAATTAGCTGTGGAATAGAGGATAAGTATTTTGTAGCAAATCATCAAAAAGCACTCGATGTAGCTAAAATATTTTATGTAACTCAATGCAAAGTTAGTAATATTACAGGAATAATTTAGTGACAATAATTATAAACCCTTACTTACATAAAGATTTTAAGGAAACAAGAGACAAATTTCTGGAACGGGTTTCATGTGTAGAGGCAATCAGAACTAATAAAAATACGCTTGAGGAGGGACTTACTCTTTACATTCATTCTTTATCCACATTTAACTTATACCAATATATCAAAAATGCGATAGATAAAGGTGATTTTAGTGGTTTTGATAATTACTACGAACATAAGCATTTCGGCATAGAAATTTCTAACAAATTATTCAGTTGGTTTAAGAATAATGAATTAGATACAATCATACGCCAAGTGATATGCTGGCTCTCAGCACTTTATTGGTTAGAATCTGGCAAACGAGAAATAATGGATAGGCAGCTTTACTTTCCTATTATAGAAGAGGTTCGCAAAGTATATTCAATTTATTTTGAAAAAGAGATATATTATTCGGATATTGAATGTGAAGAAGCACAAGAGTATGTAAAAAGACTTTATCAGTCAGTCTGTCTCGACTATTACGGATCTCTACCAGTAGAAATCATGGAGATTCCAAAGCCCTTTGATTTCCAAAACAACATTAAGAAATCGTGGTGGTTTCACGATGAATTTGACATTAGGTTAAATAGATTTTATTTTCGCTACGATGATTGGGAAAGGATTGTAGTTAGACAGGAAAATGATAGTCTTATTCGAGCCGAATCATCGCAGGATGTATGGTTAAAATGGAAACATCAATTTTCTACTTTCAATCAAAACAAAAGCAATATTTATTCACTTTTCAGCAAAGAAGTAGCAAAAGGATATGTATATTTAATAAAGCAAACAGAACATAATTTGTACAAAATTGGATATACAAAAAATAGTGATATCACTAAAAGCCAGTAGGTTGGGTTAGACACGACAGTCAATTTGGCTTTTAACAACAATCTTTTTTATCGTGTCGTAACCCAACATCTTAAGTGTTTTTTGATTTAGGGTAATGTTGGGTTACGCCGCTATATAAATTTCGGTCTTGAGAGTAATTATTACAAATGCGGCTAACCCAACCTACTGTCTGCTCAGATATAAAACCGCTCCTTACTCCCTGCTCAAAAGAAATGTTGAATTAATTTTGCACAAGTACTTGTATATTAATGGTGCGTTACGCTTTCGCTAACGGC
This sequence comes from Rivularia sp. (in: cyanobacteria), assembly GCA_049649675.1. GTDB lineage: Bacteria > Cyanobacteriota > Cyanobacteriia > Cyanobacteriales > Nostocaceae > Rivularia. Next base: position 13,693 of record JBARZF010000289.1, read on the forward strand.
ACCCTACAAGAATCGGATTTATTCTATAAATAACAATATTTTTTGTTAATTAATTTACCCACACACTTTAAGACGAATGATAATTGATAACTGAACATTGATAACTGATTATTGAATGCCTACCCTAACAACCCTACCTGCTTTACCAGAAACTATTGACGGCTTACCCAATATTTCTGGTTCGGAAAAACAGGTTCTGGAAATTGTAAACCAAAATTCCCCCGTCTTCCTACCTACAAAAAATCTCAAACTAGAAGATATTACCGCGACTTTTGCCGTAGCGCTCCACATGCACCAACCGACAATCCCCGCTGTTGCAAACGGCGAGTATATCAGTCATCTGCAATATATGTTTGAACACCAAGGTGAAGGTGACAACCACAATGCAGGCCCTTTTGCTAATTGTTACAGCCGCATGGGCGATATTATCCCCGAATTAGTTAGTCAAGGTTGCAATCCTCGCGTGATGTTGGATTATTCTGGGAATCTGTTGTGGGGATTTCAACAGATGGGGCGCAGAGATATTATAGATAATCTCAAACGCATCACCTGCGATTCTACATATCAACCTTATGTAGAGTGGTTGGGTACGATGTGGGGTCATGCTGTGGTTCCTTCTACGCCGATACCGGATTTGAAATTACATATTCAAGCATGGCAGCATTATTTTGCAGCGATGTTTGGTTGGGATGCACTGGCGCGAGTTAAAGGTTTTTCACCTCCGGAAATGCACCTCCCTAACCATCCCGATACTTTATATGAATATGTCAAAGCTTTGAAAGAATGCGGTTACAAGTGGTTGATGGTGCAAGAGCATTCCGTACAAACACTTAACGGTGAAGAATTACATAATAAACATACACCACACAGACTTGTAGCACGAAATTCTCAAGGTGAAACCGTTAGTATTACTGCTTTGATTAAAACTCAGGGTTCCGATACTAAATTAGTTGCTCAAATGCAGCCTTATTATGAAGCAAAATCTTTAACCCCTCCCCAACCCTCCCCTAACGAGGAGAGGGAGCAAAGAGTTAATTTTCCACCGATAGTTACTCAAATCGGTGACGGTGAAAACGGTGGTGTAATGATGAACGAATTTCCCCCCGGATTTAAACAAGCTTGGCATGAAATGGCGCAAAATAATGGAGGAAAAACGGGTGTTGTTGGAGTTAACGGAACGGAATATTTAGAATTAATTGAAAATGCTGGTGCGAATCCAGAAGATTATCCCGTTTGTCAACCAGTGGGACAACATTTAATTTGGCAACGAGTTTCGGATTCGCTAAATGTAGAGCAAGTTATCGAGCAGCTAAAACAAGAAAATCCCAACTTTCATATGGATGGTGCTTCTTGGACAAATCATATCAGTTGGGTACAGGGATATGAAAATGTATTAAATCCCATGAATCAACTTAGCGTTTTGTTTCATCACAAATTCGATTCACTATTGCAAGCTGACGAATCTACCACTCAAACAACCGAATACCGCAAGGCTTTATTGGACAATTTCTTATTGCAAACAAGCTGTTTTCGCTATTGGGGACAAGGTACTTGGACTGATTATGCAAGAGAAATTTATCAACGAGGAGAAAAAGCAGTGAACAGTTAGGAGTTAAGAGTTTGTAGTTTGTAGTTTGTAGGTTGGGTTAGGCACGCGAAAAAAATAGTTAGAGCGCGAAAAATTAATAATCGTGCCGTAACCCAACATCTAATCGTCGGTATTCTCAAATTTCGCTTTAAATATAGTTTGTAGTTTGTAGGTTGGGTTAGGCACGCGAAGAAAATAGTTAGAGCGCGAAAAATTAACAATCGTGCCGTAACCCAACATTTAATTGTCGGTATTATAGTTCAAAATATCAAAATTTAGATAAATTAAAAGTAGTAAACTAAAGTTGTAAGCCTTTCAGTAGTTCAAATATGACTACAGCCTATATTGTATTGGCGATTTTGATGACGGGGGGTACAATCTCCACTTTGGGCGATCGCGTAAAAAAGAAAATTCGTCTCCGAACGTCTTTCACTATTTAATCTCCGTCCTAAGCATACGATATCATTGGTCGCAATGCTTACGGGGATGTCAATTTCTGCATCAACACTTTTAATTTTGTTTGCTGCCGATAAAGATGTGCGACAAGCAGTATTTGAACCAAAACCTTCTTCAAATTAAAACAGAACTTCAAAGCAAACAACCACAGTTGAAAGTAGTAAATAAATTCCAATCAGAAGTTCAAGAAAATCATCAAACTTAGTAAAAATAAAATCTTGGGATGGAGCATCTTTTATTCCTAACGCCCCCATGCCCAATGCCCATCTAAACCAAAGGCAAAATTATTTCAAATTCAGTCCCTTTATCAGGTTGAGAATAAAATTTGAGTTTACCACCATGTCTTGCTGTAATAATTCGATAACTCATAGTTAAACTTGTTTCCTTATCAGCCCTTTTATCTATAGAGAAAGAATCTTTTATTTGCCGTTGATATTCTTCAGACATTGGCGTGCCATTGTCGCAAATACGAATTGATACCCAGCGAGAATCGGGCACGCCCGGTATGTCCGATTCTTGGGAAATAACTTGTGTAACTATCTCAATAGTGGGTTTTTTAGAAGAGTTGCTTTTCGCTTCCATCTCAAACTGATGTCGAACTGCATCATCAAGTAATATATCTACAGCCCTACTTAATAGATTCATAAATACTTGGTTTAACTGTCCCGCAAAACAATATACAGGAGGAAGATGACCGAATTTTTTAACAATATTAATTTCTCCTTTCAAACGGCTGCCAATTAACAATATAGTGCTATCCAAATGAGCGTGTAAATCTACAGGTTTAGGATAAATTGCATCAATATGGCAGAAATTTTGTAATCCAGTAACTAATTTTTTTAATCTCTCTGCACCAGTTCTAATACTTGCAAGTGCTTGTGATAAATCTGCTTCTAAAAAATCAAATTCAATATCTTGTTTTAAATACAGTACATCATCTGGAGTCTCTGAATAATTATTATCGTAAATATCTATCAACTTAATTAAATCTTTGCTGTAATTAGAAACGTGGGTTACATTACCCCAAATAAAATTTACCGGATCTAAAATTTCGTGGGCGACTCCATCCACCAAACGCCCCAGACTAGCCATTTTATCGTTTTGAATAATTTGCGCTTGGCTGCGCTCGTACCTTACCTGAGTTTCGATTCCGCGAATCTGCCAAGAAGAAATATGTAACTCCTGCATATCCAATAATCTGTACTCATTCGATGTAGTTTTTACCACTATCGGCTCCGACAAAAACTCAGCCGATCGCCTTAACGAAAACTGCATCGCATTCAAAATCGGCGTAGTATCTGGCAACTTTAAAATCGGCGTGCGACCATAGCTATACAATATACTCAGCGGTTGATGTAAAAATAAATCCTGTCCGAAAGGACGAATCAAAAATTCTAAAAATTGCCTCCTAGAAAGCATCCCAGCATATCTACCTTCGTCGAACAAAATTGCCCCCGGTAACAAAGGATATTTTTCAAACACTTGAGCAACCTCTTTACCAGTAAAACTCATCTCTACTGAAAAATCATAAAGCGGCAACTCCAGAAGTTTCGACTCCAAACCGAGGTCGCCATCGCTACCTTCAATTAGTGATGGTGGTGAAATTTGCGAATTAAATTCTTGTTGCACTGCAAACCCTGTTCCTAAAAAATGGATAATAAACTACCGTAATGCTAATTAAATAACATTCTCATCCGTTGTAACATTTTCATCTCAATCAGTCTCTTCTCAACGAATAACGATCGCTCAGACGGTGTGGATCGTAAATGAACAATGAACAATTAGTAATTCAATAGCAGATAATTAATATATACCCGCACCAGGAGCAACGATCCACACCTCCGGGTGAGCAACTGATAATTGATCATTGATAATTGATTATGCTATCTAACACTCAGTCCTTAAATCACGTTATATCCACCGGAAGCCTGCGTAGAGTGCATCACATTGCACTTAACGTCCAAGATATGCAGGCTTCTCGCCATTTTTATGGAAAAATATTAGGTTTGCATGAACTTACAGGTGATGAAGTTCCAGAAACTTTAATTGACTTAGTTAAAGCGGGAAAAGTAGCGAATTTTAGAACTCCCGACAATACTATATTAGATTTATTTTGGGAGCCAGAATTATCACCACCAGATCCAAATCCCGAACGTGGTTTTACACGAGCCAATCATTTGGCATTTGATATAGCTCCCGAATTATTTGACTCGGCAGTCGAAGTACTCACACACCATCAAATAAAAATTGCTCAACAACCCGTCACCCGTCCAACGGGAAGAGGAGTTTACTTCTACGATCCAGATGGATTTATAGTCGAAATTCGCTGCAACCCGCAGTGATGATGGGGTTCGGGGGAGATGGGGTTCGGGGGTTCGGGGGAGACAAGGGGAAAGACTAATCGATTCTTAACTCATAACTCATAACTCATAACTAATTCCGAATGCCCCATGCCCAATCCCCCATGCCCCATGCCCCATGTCCAATTCCCATTGATAACTGATAACTGATAACTGATAATTGATTAAAACAATGTCCGAAATATATCAAACTGTAGAAGAAGCGTTTAAAAGACCGATGGTTTCCTACGATCCATCAAGACAATCACTGAAAGCTTGGGTAATGTTTTGTTTGCGAGATAAAGGTTTTAAGGTGGTATACGCTCAAAATGCAGACTTTGCAATTGAAAGAAAAGGTGAAAAACTTTATTTCAAAGTTTCAGATACAGCCGAAAACTTAGACAAAGAATTCAACTGGGTAATCTGGGATAGTAACGCGAAAACTGCGATCGCTATTCCCGCTGAGTGAGGATGGGGGATGGGTAGAGGGGGAGAGGGGGAGAGGGGGAGACAAGGAGAAATAATTCCTACTCCCATTCTGCTCTAAGATTACCTATCTTTTTTTAGCTCTTTCCTCTGCGCTCTCTGCGCTCTCTGCGGTTTTTTATAGGAAATCTTCTACCGGGAAGGGAGTAACTCCTAACTATTTCAATGCCCCACAACCAATTCCACAACTAGCAACTAACCACTAACAACTAACTACTAACTTCTTTCTCAAATATCATCAAATGCTGTTGTGGAAGCAATTCTTTGGTTTCTTTCCAAGTTAATCCTACGGCTTTCATTTCTTTTTTAACTTGCTTTTGAGTCATTTTATGCAAGCGTTTGATAGCAATAAAAGGATTTTCACCACGATATTCAACTAGCACTGCTTTTCCACCTGGTTTGAGCGATTTAACAACTCCTTCCATAACTTCAAATGGATATTCAAACTCGTGATAAGCATCTACCATTAATGCTAAATCTACGCTTTTGGGTGGTAAATTCGGATTTTTAACAGTTGCTAAAACAGGTTCTACGTTATTAATTTTGGTTCGTTTTTTATAAAAATCAATAATATCCAACATTTCCGGCTGAATATCTACAGCAAACACCTTTCCATCTGATACTTTAGGAGCGATGCGAAAACTCATATACCCAGTACCAGCACCAATATCCGCGACAACATCAGTATCTTTAAGGTCAAGGGCGCTGACTATTTTGCTGGGTTGCTCTTGGGGTTCACGAGTAGGTCTTTCCAACCACATCGCACCTTTATGTCCCATTACTTGGGAAATTTCTCTACCCAT
>JBARZF010000290.1:0-8074 GCA_049649675.1 Rivularia sp. (in: cyanobacteria)
ACGATTATTCACAAAACTTTGAGAAGGTTTTTCAACTTGATAAAGAGCCAATAAAGCATCAGACCAAGCATTGTAAGTCTTATTCTCTAATGTATGTTTAATTTCATAATTGAGAAATAAATTCGCCTTTTTAAGAGCAATTTCTTCGGAATAATTTCGAGTATTTTTTAATTGTTTCTCTAATGCTTGCAATTGTTGGTGAATATTTTTCCGTTCATCTTCTGGCATTATTTTAAATAATCCCGAAGCGGAAGTTCCTGATAATTTCCACATATATAATTTGCCTGGTTCTAAAGCTTTTTGTGCTTCGTAGAAAGCTTTTTCATCTGTAAGGTTAACGGTTTTTGTCCATAAGTTTTGTTGAGAGCCAGATTCGCGGATAATTAATTCTACCTGTTTATTTTCTCCCGAATATTGCCATAGAAATAAAGGGCGATCGTTCCACACAATATATGTATCTACTAAGCCAGGTGCAATGGGGCAAACTTGACTAAGATTATTACCACCACGCGCTCCTCTAGGACTTTTCGGTTTGCGTCTCCAAATCGACGTTATCCAATTAGTAGATTGTTCGCCAATAATTTGACCAGAGGCAGGCTTCACACTACTGCTGAGGCTAGTAAATGATATGGTGACAGAAATCAGTGCCAAGCTCAATAATGATTTGCGAGTATTACGAGAATTGCCAAAATTGCCAAAATTACCAAAATTAAACATGATATTTTCTCCTTGTTGTAGGTAAAACGTAAGCGAGGAAAACTGCCGAAGGGAAAAGCCAGGGAAGTAAAATTCCGGCAGATATATATATTTGCAGCCCAGCAACACCATAGAAGATTATTGCAGTTAAGGAGCCAGCAATGATTTTAAGATGACTTAATTTAGACTTCCTCTTCAGGATATACATAGTAACTTTACTGATAATTATCGCCATGCCGATCGCCCAAATATCGGGAATCGCAATCAACATGCGACGGGTAAGGAAATGGTGTGTCATGTATGCTAAAGATTCACCACCAGTCATCCAATCTTGCTTTGTCCAATAATTGGTGGCTGAGGGGGTAAGAAAGCGATCTGCTTGACCTGCTGCAACTCCGAAGCGTTTATCACTGCTCACTGCAATCAACACAACCTGTTGCGAAAGTAAGGGAAATTCATTGATATCTGCATTCTCAATCAATTTCCAAGCTGGAATTTTTGTATAAACTTGTTCTGGTGGTATGGAAAAATCAACTAGAGGCTGCAATCCCAGAGGTGAGCGCCAATTTAGAATCGAAAGCAACTTACCTTTATTTTGATGTTTACTCACTAAATCCAAAAACTCAGCCCGTAAATTATTATCTCTTTTGGTATTAGGTTGAGGTAAGTCAGTTATTTCCTGATTTGCTGTCTGCACCAAGGATATTAAATAAGAAAATGGACAAGCATTACGACAATCTCTTTGGGGATTTGGTATTTCCACAAACTGGGGATATGTATCAAGGTATGCTTGTAGAGTCCAGTCCCAATCAGTAATCCCAAAAGCTTCATTTGTACCGACTTCTCGATTTGGCTGAAGAACGGCACCAAAAACTAGCCACATATTAGCATCAACCGCTTGACGCACCGCTTTACCTAAATCTGTATCTCCTTTCGGAGGGTCTATTTGTGGTGTATCAAAGATAAAATCTATACCAACGATAGAAGCATTTAATTTCCTCAGTCTATCAAGCAGTTTTGCTATATAGCTACGATTCATAGGTCTGAGTTGGGCATCCAGAAAATGACCACGGGTAATAGATTCAGCATCTATTTCTACTAAGGCAACTGGTGGGGCTTCTGACGATGGAATTTGGGCAGTGGTATCGCGGTAAACTGCTTGAGTAAATATGCGTCCATCCAACAGCAAATCTTGAATAGGAATCATTGTGCTGAGTGTGAGACTTGCAGTTATTGCGATTGCTTCCACTAGGCTTGGTATGCTCTGTCGTAAGCGTTGCTTCCACTTAAATGGGGGAATCCGATATAATTCCGCACCGGGATGGCAAAATACAGAAGGTACTAGGTAAGCTGAGGGATATGTGTGGCTTCTTTCCAATTGGAGAAATTGCCGTGCAGCGATCGCCGATTCATATATATTTTGGTGTTTACCTAAACCCTGGAGGAACTGTACCAAAAATTCCTGGGCAACACTATTATGAATTGGTTCTCGCATCACCACAACTTGACTGAAACCCAAGTCAATTAGCGATTGGGCAATATTGATCCCGCTGCAAGAATTAAAAATTGCTACTTGCAATCCCCTTTGTTTGGCTGCACTGAGTTGTGGTGCAATTTCCTTGATAGATATTGACACACCAGGAGCAATACCCAACTCCCCACCAGTCATTTCCGTTTCGTTACTATGTCCAGCAAAAAATAGTACATCCCAACCACCCTCGTCGGCGATCGCATCGCTAATTTTTTGTATAACTTGGGCAGGGGTTTGTTCTGGCTGCCAACCTGCAAACTTCACTTCTGCAATACGTGATAAGGATTTTACCGCTTCGTTCTCCTTTTGAAAATCTAACCCAGTATCATCCCCTAAAATAGCCAGAATGCGGGGACGACTTTGACGTTTGACTTGCTCCTGCTTTACACTTGCTGTAGCAATATTTACAGGTGCGCGGATAATTTGAATTGCTTTTCCGATTTCCCAGGCTTCCCAAGGGAAGCGCTCTAACTCCATAGTTGCACAGGTTAAAAATAATTGTACAACCTGGGTTGTTGCTGATTTGGCTTGCGTGATTTGGTCGCGAATATCGTATAGTTCCGCACTTTTTAGCCAGCGATGGAATTCGTACATGAACTTAGATTCGGCTTTGACTAATTCCGCGTGCCAATCCACCACAGGAACTACTACACCACCACCAACAGCCCTTCCCCGCATATCATCAGACTGATAAAAGTTAAAATATGCTCGTTGCCAATTTTTAAATAGTTTAGTTAAGTTAGCAGGATAATCAATTTCAGCAGTTAATCTTTGTCCCTGTCCCCAGGATAATTCAAATATACAAATTTGTTCAAATTTTTGAACTTTGAGATTAAAAATAGTGTTTGTCATAGCTAGGTAATTGGTAAATCAACTCTCTTCCAATTCCAAACCAAAAGGTGGAATTTCAAATACAAATTCATCATCAACAGTTACTGTCACCCAGAATTTTTCATCCCAATTACCAATAACTTGTGCATAAAGAATACGTTGAGTTGTATCTTGTAATGATTGTGAAAATAATTGCTGTGTTTCGTCGCTCACCTCTAATTTTAAACTTCTTGGCAGTTCTTCTTCTGCTTTGGAACCTAAAGTAATTAATAACATCCATTCTGGGTTTTCTGATACTTCTGATAACACCCATGTAATTGCATACAATCGTAAACTTCCGGCTTCATATTCTAAATCGCGAAAAGCCCCGCGTGCTGTGCTGGGAATATCAATTCCTTCTTGTTCTAAACCACCTCTAATTCTCTCAAATTCTTTTTGTAAAGAACGAATTTTTGAAGAACGTAATTGTGAAAATGCGGGTAATGGCATCAACATCCATCCCAATTCTTCCGCTACTGCATCCATTTGATTATTAAGCCAATTACCGACATTTATCAAGGGTTGTAAGGGTGAAGGAGTTGCAGATTGATATACCCAATTCATCAGTTTTGAATCACTTAATAAAGTCTTTCCTTCTGGGATTGTTAATAATTCCGAAGGATGTCGTGTTTGTAATTGGGTTTTTGACCTTTCTAACTTTTGCTGTAACAACATCACATCATTCTCTACTACCTTTGTTGCAGCAGGTAATTGAATTGCATTTGCATCCAAACAGCGCAAATTTAACAACAAAGTATTAGCATCTGTATTAAACCATGTTTTGGGTACATTGTATGTCCAATCTGGATTTATTTTTAGTTCTGCCGATATTTGATAATTACAGAATTGTTCGTAGTTGAGAAACCCCGACACTGCCACTTGTTGTTGTTCATCATTGACCTCCATTAATACATAAAAATGTGCTGTAAAATTAGGAATATCAAAGACTGCAAAAGGGACAGAATGCTCATTAGAGAAACTACTTGCAGTTAATATACAAATTGTAAAATTACTAACCCGAATATTACAAGCAGCGTTACATAAATTTGCATATTCAGGTTGCCAGATAGAAGAGGATTCAATATCAATTTCTAAATCAGTTGCGCGTTCATTCAGCCATTCTTGAAACCCCAAAACTCCTAAAATACAAAGATAAACTTGCCAGCGTTGTTGTAATAAGGGGATTGATTTACTCAAGCTCGCAGCTTTTTGAGAATGCTCTGGCAATAATTCAGTTCGTGTTTCATTCAGCGTATCGAATAAATCAGTAATATCCAAATTTGGTGTCGGTTGATTAATCATAATAATTATCTTTTTGGTATTTCCACAGCTATCTTATTTAAAGAGCTTTGATATTCTAAATAACGACATAAGCGACGAGAAAATAAACTACAGAATGCTTTATTCCTAACTGGACTTTTGGCTTCAGATTCTGCTTCTTGAATTATATTTAAAATTTGTTCATCTAAAATTGATTCAATTTTTTTATCTAAACCTTCTAATCGCTGATAACTTGTAAAAGACTCAGCAATTTCGACAACACGAGCGGACAAAATTATCAATAATCTCTGTCGGATATCAGCCCGAAATTCATCCAACTTTAAAAAGCGCGTAACTTCATATTGTTTTTTGAAACCAATTTTAGGTGCAATTTTACTCATTACTTCTCCCTGACAATGAAAAAGTTGTAAAGCAGTCAGTAAAGATTTTTCGTTTTTATTAGCAGTCGCTTTACGTTCTACTTTCGTCATAAATTCTTCAATTACTTGGGAAATAGCTGTATCTAAAGACTCAAGAAATTTATCTTGATATAACTGAATAAATTTATTTTCGTCTTCATCTTTATAAGTAGCTTGCGAAGGTTCTATTCTCGGTTGTATCTCAGGCTTATCCAAAGAAACTGAAACTTCAGGAACATAACCACCTTGCGATATAATTCTATATCGCCTAATTTGGGTTGCAATTTCTTGCAGTTGACTTAACAATGATTCAGGACTAACTATCCTACCAGTACTGTGTTTTATCTCCAGGGCAATACGAATTAACTGTTCAGACGTTGGTGGTTGACAAGGAAAAGTAATTCCTTTGACTCTTTGCTGTAAACGGTCTTCACGGTAAACTGCATGGTAACTTATTAATAGTTCCTTCTTTTGCTGAATTTGTAGAGTTGCCAAGTTATACATATCAGCTAAAATCCGTTGTAAATTTTGGGGACTGACATCATTTAAAAGTGCCCAATCACTAATCAGAAAAACCCCATGCTGAAGTAAAAAATGTTTTAGTTCTGAATGCTGTTTAACATAACGTTTTACCCATGTATTCAGCGAACCTTTGTCTGGATTGAATGTTTCTAATAAATTAGTTGCGAGGGATTTGTAACTGGATTTTGTTTTCTGTTTGCGATTTGCCCAAAGCACTTCATCTGGTAATACCAAAGGCAATAAATCTTCACGACTAAAACCGTTCTTAATGCCAAACTTAATTCCCAAATTTGCACAAACTCCATCAATTTGATGAGAAATAGCACAGCGCAGACAAATTTCAGCTAAATGTAATTCATTGCTGTTTTCTTCTTTACCCTGAAGCATTTGCTGCCAAAGTTGACCTACAATCTTCGTATCGGAGACTTCAGGTGTTTCTGTAAATTGATTTTTAAAATATGTTTGTGCAGCAGTAATCATTTGAATCTGGCGTTGATTAGTATAATCGAGCTTGACAAATTGCCAATAATTTGATATATTTACCACGGTATTTTTACTGAAGATATATAAATTACCCCAATTTTTCCACCTCCTTTCAATAAAAGCAATTTGTTGTATTAATCCTTAGCTATTTCTTTACTATTTCTGGGGGGAGTGAACTTATGCAAAATTTTCAGATGAAAAACCCAACTTAATTAAGTAAGTCGGGTTTTCGGGCTTTTGAGAGCAAATTTTCGCTTATAAAATTGAAAAAAGGATTAATTGCCCACTAATCTATCCAGAAAATCAATTTTCACCGCTAAATTAATAATTGCTTCTCCATTTCGCTTGTATTCTGCATTATTTAAAGCGAGAATATAAGGCTGATTACCAACAACACCGATGATTGCACCACCAGAAGAACCCCCTGCGGTGTCGCAGTCATGAAATAATATATTGCTATCTTCGTTGACAATGCTACAACCCTTTTCTACACCGGCTGTCCATCCCTTACCTGCGGTAAAAAATTGATATTTTTGGTTGTTATTATCCGGGAAATCACCAGAGTAACCAACAAAAATATATTTATTGCTGTTAGCGATGAGAGCAGATGAAGGTAAAGACTTCCAACCGATATATCCATATTTTAAGCCGATGGGTTTATTCAGCTTCAATACAGCCCAGTCATTAACTTGATTGTCTAACTTAGTTCCCGTGAAATCAGTACCATAAACGACATTTTCTACTTCTGCAATATCCGAATTATCCCCAGCTTTACCATTAATTACATTAGGTATAAACTGGATTTTTTGACTAAATTTGCGAGTATCTGGGTCAATAACGCAATGTGCATTAGTTAACACCACATCATCACTGATTAACGTACCCGTACAATGATAACTACCACCATCATTATTAAAACCCTGTACCCTACCAATTGCAGACCAAGGATATTTACGGCTTAACATAGGAATTCTATCATCCCAACCGATGACTCCCCGACGGCGAAATTCTGAATCGTCGGCTTGTTCTGGTTTATTGGTTTGCTGTAAATTTTTTGGTAGAAAGGCTTTACCTTTTCCTTTAATTTGGAAATTCTTGGCATCTTGTAAGCGCTTATATGTAGGTGTTTTAGCTGTTGATGATGTGTTTTGGGCATTAGCATTTAAGCAATAATTGAAAGCGATCGCACTGATAAAAAAGGTGATAAATAGTGCAATTGATTTGTTGTTTATATTTTTCATGGTTATAACTCCTGATTGTGTAAAGTGCTGTTGAAAACCCGGCTGCTTTCGTTTTCTTCCCCATCCACCAAGAAATGAATTTCTTGGCTCATATAAAAAGTACGTTAAAACGCACTCCTATTCTTTACCCAGTCGTCTTTAGACGACTTTGTATTTTAGCCTGGGAATTTATTCCAAGGCGGTTGTTGAGAATGGTGCAAAATGTTAGTTAAAATGGACTGAAAACCCAACCTCATCAACTTTCCCCTCTTTTGACTTTTGACTTCTTACTTTTGACTTGAATCCTCTCTCCATTCCCCCTGCACTGTAAAACCAGCCCAGTAGAAAGGATTACGCCATTTTTCACCTTCCCACAACTTCCGTTGTGCAGCACGCAACGCTTCCACAGGATTCTTGTCCTCCTTTAACATTTGCTGGTAAAATTCCTGCATTAGCACCGATGTACCTGCATCATTAACCTGCCATAAAGACAGCACAACTCGCTCCCCACCTGCATACATCAGTCCCCTTGTCAATCCCACCAATCCTTCACCGTTAACTTGTTTGCCCAATCCGGTTTCACAAGCACTCAATACTATTAAATCTGCGGGGTAATCTTGGTTAAATAAATCTTTCAGCTCCAAATATCCCTTGATGCGATCGCCTTTTTTATTAAATAATGACAGTACAATTCCAGATTTTTCTGGTTGCTCTTGATTGACAAAACCGTGAGTGGCAAAATGGAGGATGCGGAACTGATTTAAAGCGCTGCTGGTAGCCCAGTTATAATTAGCATCGAAATTAAATGCTTCGAGAGTGTTATTTCCTGGAATTAAGTTTAAAATTCCCTTTGCTTCGGTTGCAGTTTCTGGTAATCTGTCCCAACCATTGCGTTTTAAACCTCTGCTACGTTTGAGGAATGAATTTTCTAGTTCCAATTCTGGAGCTAATTGGGTATTCGGAGGTTTTCCCGTGATTCGCTCATCGTCAGCTTTGTATACTGGGTCGGCAAGAATTGCCAAGGCTTTCGGTGCGGGTTGACGTTTAGCAAGTTCCTGACGTTGAATAGCAAT
>JBARZF010000291.1:0-9933 GCA_049649675.1 Rivularia sp. (in: cyanobacteria)
TCTTTTCATTGATTGCTTTTTTGTGCAATGTTATTAACGGTTTTCACTCTTTAACCGTAAAAATTCAAATTTTCTCCTCACAACATCTTCAAATTTTGTTATTAACTTGATATTTGAAGATGCTTCTGTATAAATTAGGAGAAAATATGTCTAGATTAACACTCAATCCAATCAAGGAAATCAGCCCTTTACAGCGTCATTTTTTCTTATCGCTTGTACTCATTTTTCTCGCAGGTTGTGGAGTATTCGCTTCCGAAAGGTGTGGAGAGTACATTGCGGCATCTTGGACTCGTAATTTAAAAAAAGAATTTGTGGATAAAACCAACACGTCAAATTGGAAATCATTTATCGATCAAGAAAATTTGCAGGCTTCAGAACCAGAAAAAAAGAGATTAAACACTCAAATTCAAATTATTGAATACAGAGCAATGTCTTCTCTGGCAATTGCTAAAGATTTTTATAAATGGTTGTTTGCAACAATAATGTTGTTTTCTATTTCAATACTTATTGCTTCAGTATGCTTGTTTACTATTAGTAAAGAGGGATGGAAAGTTGCAAATAACTATGTCATCAATGTATTTACAGTTTTTTCCAGTATCGCTTTATTAAGCGGCTCTATTCCTTTAGTTTTTCAATATGAGAATAATGCTCAAAAAAATTTAGAAATGCTAGTTAATTATATAAATTTAAGAAATCAGGTTATCACTAGTATTGCAATAGCTGCTAACTTAGAAGGAAAATCACTTACCCTTAAAGATATTGTCGTTAGTACTGAGATAGCATTAACCAAGTACCATCAACTAAGTATTCAACTCGATACAAGTAGTATGCTTAATTCTCAGCAGATTATCGATCGATTAGAAGTACCTCAATAATTAGAACAGTTAAATTCATCGCAATTTTTTCTTAGTTTTTGAATCGACGACTATAACCAGGTAACATCAAAAATATGATTGCAAATGCACCACCAAAAGTTATTTTTCAAATCCAAGAAATTACCAAAGTTTACCGTATGGGTGAGGTGGAAGTAAAAGCGCTTAATTCTGTTAACTTAAATCTTTATCAAGGTGAATTAGTAGTTTTACTAGGTCCTTCTGGAAGCGGTAAATCAACTTTACTCAATATTATCGGTGGATTAGATATACCTTCAAGCGGTCATGTTTTCTTTCATCAACGAGATTTAACTCACGCGAATGATAATGTACTCACTCGCTTTCGTCGCGAATGTGTCGGCTTTATTTTCCAGTTTTACAATCTCATTCCTAGTTTAACGGCACGGGAGAATGTTGCCCTAGTTACCGAAATTGCTCTAAATCCCATGTCTCCAGAAGAAGCATTAGCATTAGTAGGCTTAGAAGAAAGGTTGAATCATTTCCCCTCGCAGATGTCTGGAGGAGAACAGCAAAGAGTGGCGATCGCCCGCGCTATTGCCAAACGTCCGGAGGTGCTGCTGTGCGACGAACCCACCGGAGCGCTTGACTTTCAGACGGGTAAGTTAGTGTTGCAAGCTTTACAAAGAGTCAACCGCGAACTCGCAACCACAACCGCAGTCATTACTCATAATGCTGGTATTGCAGCAATGGCTGACAGGGTAATCACCATGCGTAGTGGCGAAATTACAAGTATTCATTGCAACGAGGCAAAGGTAGAACCTACAGAGTTGGAATGGTAAGTTTTAATTATCAGTCTTCAAGTCACAAATAGTAGCTAAAAACAACAGAATAGATGCAAACTCCAGTTAAGATGCTATGAAACAGATTTTATCTAATTGAATTAATGATTTATCTTATTTATCTATGGCTAGCTTTACTAATTCTTATACCTTTGTTTTCTTTATTGCCAAGCATAACTTTGATACGCTCTAAGCTTGTGAATACAATGATTTAGACCTTAGATGGGTCTTTTAGCTTCATAGTAACTTTATATTAACTTGATACATCTTCACTTTTTCTTAATCTATTGTTAACGAAAAAAATACAGTATTAAGGTGTAATATGATTATTGAAAACAAAGAAGTAACAAACAATACTTTTTCTCTGAGAAAAATTAAGTTTGTTTGCGGTGTTCGGGATTGTCCTGAAAGCTTCAAGGAAAACAATCGGCAAGTTCAGTTTGGTTCGCAGGCTTGATGTTAGATATTTAAGGTGAATTTCTAGCTAATACTTCAAACAAAAAATTGCTACTCTGATGTACGCAAAAAGTTCTGGTAAAAATTGAAGGATTACAAAATGGTACTAATTTTCTTACCTACTAATTTTTTCGGCTCTGCGGAATTCATGATGGGGTATCCGGATTGCTTTAAGATATTCGAGAAGATGGAACCATCAATCGTGCCATTGTGGCATTAATAGTTTTATCAATTAGGATATAAACTATCAAAGTCATGACTGAAAATTAATCAAACGTGGCGGAAAACTATACTGTCTAAAAAGCTGGAAAACATAGAGCGGTGAGTATTTTTACTATATCCGGCTTTCTCCACGGTCGTTTAGGTAGTGAAGTTAAGCTTCTTCAGGAAAACAGCATTTTTATCTCGGCACTATTTCAACATTCATCAAATTTAAATTTCATTAAATTCTAATTATTGGACTCTAAGGAGCAGAACATGGCTACTAACGGTGATACACTGAATAACTCAACTAGTTCAAATACAGCCAATAATAACTCTGTTAACATTGTTTCCGAGCCTACAACTACAGCAATTTTAGATCCTGAAAGCCCGCTAAAAGTAGACATTCGAGAAGATAACGGTGCGATTGATACCGTATTGTTTAGCGGTAGTGACTTTTTTAATCCAGGCTCTCCTGTTTCTGATTTTGGTCTGCAAAACAGCACCAATACATCCTCTTTTGTACGTAATGACACAAGCGGCTTTACTCAGCAACCAGTAAGTGTTACTGAAGATGATGGCTCTGTCGTAGTTACAGGAACTTATACTCAGGCAGGTGCTAACGTCGATTTGAAGCGTACTTACACTCAAATTGATGGGTTTAATGCCTTTGAAATCGAAACGGAATTTACTAATAATGGTTCGGACGTAAACCTTCGTTATTTCGATACCTTTGACCCAGACCAAGGAGTAGACCAAGGAAGTGGTTTTTCTACTTTCAATGATGTGTTGACACTCGATACTGGCTCTGGTGAAGCTAAAATTGGTCAAGCCACAGAATCCGGGGGTTTAACTTTTATCTTGGGTTCCCTAGATTCAGAAACCACAGTTGCTTCCGGAAATCCTTTTAGCATTTCTAGCGGTTTCACCTTAAATAATTTCTTTACTTCTCCATTTGATGGTAATGGAGCTTTAGCAGACTCCGGAACCCATATTGGTGTCGAATTAGATTTAGATGCTGGGGAATCGGAAACTTTTAACTATTTGCAGGCTTATGGAGAAACAATAGATGAAGCCCAAGAACAGTTTATTGACGTACTAAGTCCCCCTGTTGAGCTATTTGGAACCGAAGGTAATGATGTTTTGACTGGTACCAACCGTCGCGATATTATTTTCGGTTTAGGTGGAAACGATATTATTGAAGGGCTTAATGGTAACGACCAAATTTTCGGTGGTGGTGACAATGACGTAATAAGTGCGGGTGGCGGTAAAGATACTGTTGAAGGTGGAACTGGTTCCGACCGTATCTTGGGAAATAGCGGCAATGACTTACTTTCAGGAAATAGCGGTCAAGATAATATTCTTGGTGGTGAAGGTAACGACGAAATTAACGGTGGTGACGATAGCGATCGCCTTTTAGGAGAAGCCGGAAATGACACGATCAATGGTGATAACGGTAACGATACTATAGATGGTGGTGCGGGCAACGATACTGTAAATGGTGGTAACGGTATTGATGAGTTGTTTGGCGGAAATGACTCAGATAGTCTCAGTGGTGGAGCCAATAATGATACTCTTACAGGTGGATTCGGCAACGATAATTTAGACGGTGGCGAAGGCGACGATAAACTAATTGGAGTTGATTCGACTACTGCTGGTAGTGGTGTCGGATTTGGTGCAGGTGAAGTAGATACTCTTACGGGTGCAGCAGGAAGCGATACCTTTGTTTTAGCAGATGCAACCCGCGTCTATTATTCTGACGGCGACCCTTTAACCATAGGGGATTCAGACTATGCTTTAATTACTGACTTTAATGCCAGTGAAGATACTATTCAGCTAAAGGGTAGTGCTGACTTATACAGTCTGGACTTCTTTACCAGTACCACGGGCACAGTTGATGCTTTATTAATTTACGACCCAGGAGCTACCGCTAGAGGCGAAGCTATTGGAATTTTACAAAATGCTTCAACCGATTTGACTGTCTCATCTCCCGGCTTCTCCTTTGTTTAAACAAGTATCGGTTTAGAAATTAGCGCAAAGAAAAATAAATTATTAGGAGATGAAGTGAGATATGGCTACTGAAAATGAAGTCTCAACAAATACTTTAGAATGGGGCGAAACCGTAAATACCAATACCGTTCTAAGAGTTAATCAAACAGAATCGGTAATAGCCCAGGAGCAAACAACAGCAGACAGTATCGCTTCAACAGATGGTGTATTTACTGACCCATCTGGCGATACATTTGGATTTGGCACGACCCAGCTGGATATTGAAAGCCTCAGTAGTAGCGCAGATGGTGATGGTGTTACCTTAAGATTTGATTTTTTTACACCAATTGCCCCACCATCTTCATTTTCAGCTGAATCTGTCGTAGGGTATATTGACTTAGATTTAGACCAGAATGCTTCTACTGGAATTTCTTCATTTCAAAGTTCCTTTGCGCCACCGGGACAGCGGGGAGGTCTGCTGGGGGATGAAGCATATATAGACCTTTTCAATGAAAGCGGTGGTTTGGTTAATCTTATAGATACTGCAAGCTTTACAACTATCGCACAATTACCGATTAATTATGGTTCGGATTTTTTTGAAGTCCAACTAGCTTTCGATTTATTAGAAGAAGTTGATGGAATAAACTATGGTTCGGTAATTGGAACTCGTTCAGAGCCAACAGATGCAGCTCCGAATACTGAATTTGCAAATCTTATTATACCTCCTGCACCTGATATTATCGGAACTGAGGGTGATGATGTCTTAACAGGTACTAATCGCAGAGAATTAATTGACGGTAAAGGTGGTAATGATATCCTACAAGGGCTTAGCGGCAATGACCGGATTTTCGGCGGCGGCGATAACGACCTGATTAGTGCGGGTGATGGTAACGATATTGTAGAAGCCCAAAGCGGTCAAGATTTCATTTCCGGGGGCAATGGTAATGATACGCTGTTTGGCAATCAAGGACAAGATAATATTTTTGGTGGCGACGATGACGACGAACTTTATGGTGGTGAAGATAGCGATCGCCTTTTAGGAGAAGCTGGGAATGACACCATAGACGGGAATAGTGGGAATGATACTGTAGATGGTGGTACGGGTAACGATACTATCAGAGGTGGTAACGGTATTGATAATTTGTTCGGCGGTAGCGGCTCAGACAGCCTCAGTGGTGAGGTTGATAATGATACCCTCACAGGTGGATTTGGCAACGATAGTCTTGATGGTGGTGAAGGGGATGACCGATTAATTGGAGTTGATTCGACTACTGCTGGAAGCGGTGTCGGATTTGGCGCTGGAGAAGTAGATAATCTTACGGGTGCGGCAGGGAGAGATACCTTTGTTTTGGCAGATGCAACCCGCGTCTATTATTCTGACGGCGACCCTTTAACCATAGGAGATTCGGACTATGCTTTAATTACCGATTTTAATGTAAGTGAAGATACGATTCAATTAAAGGGTAGTGCCGACTTATACAGCTTGGACTTCTTTACCAGCACCACGGGTACAATTGATGCTTTACTAATTTACGACCCAGGAGTCACCGCAAGAGGTGAAGCCATCGGAATTTTACAAAATGCCTCAACCGATTTGACTATCTCATCCCCTGGCTTTTCCTTTGTTTAAAATTCTGATTCATTGCAGGAATACTACAACTCTTCAATGCTTTGCCTTTTGAAGCTTCTTGTAATGAAGAATTTTACTATATCTTGATAGTTTTTCTACCTAATTGTTCTCAACAAATTACCAACAATACAGTCATGGCAAACAATAACACCCCAACTAATCTCGATGAGTTAGTATCAGGAGAAGATTTTATTCCCGGTGAAGTAGTTATCAAGTTTACTCCGGAAGCAGATGATTCGAGTATTAATTCGGTAAAAGAAGCTTTAAACGCCACAGTTATAGAAACTTCTGCAACATCAGGTATTCAACGTTTGGCTATTGATGATATGAGCGTCATAGAAGCGATTAATACTGTCAATAACAATCCAGCTTTGGAAAACACAGTTGAAATAATAGAACCTAACTTTACTGTTAATACTACCGATACTCCAAGCAATCAAACTCAACCAACAGATTCCGGGGATACTACCGATACTCCAAGCAATCAAACTCCAGCAACTGATTCCGGGGATACTACCGATACTCCAAGCAATCAAACTCCAGCAACTGATTCCGAAAATACTAGCGATACACAAACCAATCAAACTCCAGCAACTGATTCCGAAAATACTAGCGATACACAAACCAATCAAACACCAGCAACTGATTCCGAAAATACTAGCGATACACAAACCAATCAAACTCCAGCAACCGATTC
Organism: Rivularia sp. (in: cyanobacteria); assembly: GCA_049649675.1. GTDB lineage: Bacteria > Cyanobacteriota > Cyanobacteriia > Cyanobacteriales > Nostocaceae > Rivularia. The sequence continues at coordinate 6,646 of JBARZF010000291.1, forward strand.
CGAAAATACTAGCGATACACAAACCAATCAAACACCAGCAACTGATTCCGGGGAGCAAACAGTAGATAGTACTAATGATACAACTATGGCAAATAACAACGGATTAACAAACCTCGATGGGTTAGTTGCAGGAGAAGACTATGTTGCTGGTGAAGTAATTATTAAATTCAAACCAGAGGCAGATGCTGCGAGTATTAACTCCGCGCAAGAAACCTTGAGTGCTACAGTTTTGGAAACTACTCAAACATTGGGTATTCAGCGTTTAGAATTAAATGAAATTACCGTTGAAGAAGCGATTTCTAATTTTAATACTAATGCTGCATTGGCAGATACAATTGAATACATTGAACCAAACTTTATTTACCAGACTACAGATACTGTCCCCAACGATCCCCGCTATGACGAACTGTATGGTTTAAATAATACCGGGCAAACTGGAGGTTTAGAAGATGCAGATATTGATGCTCCCCAAGCTTGGGATATTCAAACCGGAAACGATGTGGTAATCGGGGTAATTGATACGGGAGTAGACTACAATCACCCAGATATTAACGATAATATGTGGACGAATCCGGGAGAAACTCCGGACAATGGCATTGATGACGACGGTAACGGTTTTGTAGATGATTTCTACGGCTACGATTTTGTTAATGAAGATGGCGACCCCTTCGATGACAATAGCCACGGTACCCATGTTTCCGGTACAATTGCCGCTGAAGGAAATAACAACACTGGCGTAACTGGGGTCAATTGGGATGCCCAAATCATGGGGCTAAAGTTTCTCAGTGCAGGCGGCTCTGGTAACACTTTTGATGCAATTGAAGCGATAGAATACGGCATTCTCAACGGAGCGCAATTAACTAATAATAGCTGGGGAGGTGGCGGATTTTCTTTAGCGCTACAGGATGCAATTGCGGCTGCTGGAGAAGCGGGACAGTTATTTGTTGCCGCAGCCGGAAATTTTAGTCGAAATAATGATATATCTCCATTTTATCCTGCAAGCTACGATTTAGATAATATTATCTCCGTAGCTGCGACAGATGATAGAGACCAATTAGCAGGATTTTCTCACTTCGGAGCCACATCTGTAGACTTAGGAGCGCCCGGAGTCAGTACTCTTAGTACAGTACCTGGTAATAGCTATGGTTTTAAAAGTGGAACCTCAATGGCTACACCTCATGTATCGGGTGCTGTTGGTTTAGTGTTATCTCAAAATCCCGAATTAACTTCCTCAGAAGTCAAGGAACTGATTCTCAATACGACTGATGAAATTCCAGCTTTGAGTGGGATAACTGTTTCCGGTGGGCGGTTAAATGCTTTCAATGCCCTTAGCGAACTGACTCCCGCTCCCGATATCATCGGTACTGACAATGATGATGTATTAACAGGTACCAGTCGAGGCGAGAAAATTTCCGGTCTTGGTGGCGATGATATTATTCAAGGACTAAGCGGCAACGATCAAGTTTTTGGTAACAATGATAACGATTTAATCAGTGCGGGCGATGGTAATGACACTGTTGAAGGGGGAGCCGGTACTGACTTAATTTCTGGTGATAATGGCGACGATAATCTAAGCGGTCAGTCGGGACAAGATGATATTTTTGGTGGTGACGGCAACGATACTATTAACGGTGGTAGCGGTAGCGACCAGCTTTTAGGTGAAGCTGGCAACGATACGATTAACGGCGATGACGGTAATGATACTGTTAACGGTGGTAGCGGTAGCGACACAATCGCTGGTGGTAACGGTATTGATAGATTATTTGGCGGTAGCGATGATGACCAAATAACCGGCGGAGTTGGAAATGACATATTGACAGGTGGATTTGGTAACGATAGTTTAAATGGAGGTGAAGGTGACGACGAATTGATTGGAGTTGACCCAACTACTGCGGGTAGTGGAATTGGATTTGGTGCTGGGGAAGTAGATACTCTTACAGGTGCAGCAGGTCGTGATAAATTTGTTTTAGCCGATGCAACCCGCGTTTACTATTCCGATGGCGACCCTTCTACTACGGGTGATTCCGATTTCGGTTTGATTAAAGATTTTAACGTTTCGGAAGATACAATTCAATTACAAGGTAGCGCAGATTTATACGAACTAGATTTCTTCCCGACTTCAACTGGTTCGATTAATGCAGCCTTAATATATGACCCTGAAGTTCTAGCTAGAGGTGAAGTTATTGGAATTTTGGAAAATGTTTCCACTGATTTAACTATTTCCGAACCAGCTTTCTCTTTTGTTTAAAAATCGGTAGAACCTGATATGTAGAGACGTTGCACTGCAACGTCTCCAAAATAATTTGTATTGAAAATAAATATAAATTTGAGAATAAACTATTGCTCAAGCAGTTAAGCTAAATATTGAACGTCTTCCCATAGCTTCAACTTTAAATTGTGCAGGGGGACAGTTAAAATGAAAGCACTCGATAAAAAACTATTAAGAGATATCTTACACTGGCGCGGTCAAATTATCGCCATTGTCTTGGTTGTGGCTTGCGGAATTACCAGTTTCGTTTCAATGTTGAGTGCTTATGAATCGTTGCAGCTTTCTCAAGCGACTTACTATAACAACTATCGTTTTGCAGATGTTTTTGTCCAGTTAAAACGCGCACCGGAAACCCTAGCAAGAAAAATTGAGGATATTCCGGGGGTTGCGCGGATACAAACAAGGGTTGTGGTTGATGTAACTCTTGATGTTCCAGAACTTGCAGAACCAGCTACCGGAAGATTGGTGTCGATTCCAGAACGAAGAACCCCAATGCTCAATGATTTGTATATTCGTCAAGGACGCTACATTGAACCGGGTAAAAATGATGAGGTTTTAGTTAGTGAAGCTTTCGCAAAAGGGAATAATTTAAAATTAGGTGATAATCTAGGTGCGGTAATCAACGAACGCTGGCAGAAATTACAAATAGTCGGGATAGCGCTTTCCCCAGAATACGTTTATGCAATTCGCGGTACGGGAGATATTTTCCCCGATGACCAACTTTTCGGGGTACTGTGGATGGGACGGGAAGCTTTGGGAACGGCTTTTAATATGGATGGAGCGTTTAATGATGTAGCATTAACTTTGATACCAAGAGCCAATCCCCAAGAGGTAATTTTTCGACTTGATAAACTTTTGGAACAATATGGGGGTTTTGGCGCTTATGCTAGAGAAGACCAAATTTCCAACCGTTTTTTATCGGAAGAAATTACTCAGCTTCAAGGAACTGCAACTTTTGTACCAACAATTTTTCTGGGTATCGCGGCATTTTTGCTGCATATGTTGCTTTCTCGTTTAGT